>CAZJYO010000039.1:0-13946 GCA_964550275.1 uncultured Chitinophagales bacterium | reverse complement strand
ATCCGGCGCAGCGCTGAAAGTGCAGGAATCCAGCGCAGGATTTGTCGCAGGGACCATCAACCTCGATGGCGGCGGCATTACCAATGATGGAACGATTGATCTCGTCTCGCCTGCAGGACCCGAAGCAGTAGGATGTGTCTATCATGTGAAATTCGGCGGCCAGTCTCAGGGTACCCCGGGACAGAACCAGACTGTCTCTGGAAGCGGCGTCGGTTCATTTGCCAACGTTAGTGTAGATTCTGGTCATACCCTGACCCTCAACCAGGATATGGATATCCACGCGGGTTACAAGCTGACGATCCTGAACGGAACGCTTTCCGAAAGCACCGGCAACACCGTGATCGGCGCGGCGGAAGCTACCCGGGATCTTGCGATGGCAACGCCGGAGTCCTTCAGCGGGTTGGGCCTCACGATCAATGCGCTTGGCGCGGCGCCCGGTTCAACCGTGGTGACGCGTGTGACAGGCACCCAGCAGGTCACGGGAACCGGTTCCTCTATCGCGCGGTACTTTGATATCAACCCGACGACAAACACCGGATTGAACGCAACCCTGACGGCGTACTATGATGAAAGCGAACTGGCAGGACAGGATGAGAGCACACTGAGTCTCTACAAATCCACTGACGCCGGAGGGTCGTGGTCTTCACAAGGTGGTACGCCAAATGCCGGAGTGAACTACACTGAGTTAACAGGGATTACGTCATTCTCCCGGTGGACAATGGCGGATGCATCGAACCCCCTCGGCTCATTTGCAGTGAACGTCCCGATCTCTGTTGGTTGGAATATGCTTTCCAATCCTGCAACAACCGCCAGTGATTCAGTGCTGAACCTGTTCCCGACTGCATCGTTCAACTACGGGTTTGCATTTGTTCCCGGCACCGGTTACCAGGTGGACTACACGATGGAAAACGGCCCCGGATACTGGGTGAAGATTGCATCCGGTACGTCACAGTCCATCGGAGGTTCTCCGCTTAATGCCGATACCATTCCTGTTGCCTCAGGATGGAACGTCATCGGTTCGATTTCCAGCGCTGTTGATACCGGCGATGTTGTCACCGTTCCCTCGGGAATCCGCGCTTCGGTGTACTTCGGATATTCCGCGGGCTATGTAACCGCGACGACAATTGATCCCGGCAAGGCCTACTGGGTGAAGGCGAGCGCTTCAGGGAGCTTCATTCTGAGTGGAGGCGCGGCACCAGCCGGAAAAGCCCCGCGCAAGAACCTGCTTGACGGCTTCAGCAGTATTACCTTGACCGACGCAACCGGTGCAAGTCAGACATTGTACGTCGGCAACGATCGCGAAGGTGTGTTCCCGGTGGAGATGTTTGAGATGCCACCGCAGGCGCCGGCCGGCGCTTTTGATTCGCGCTTTGAATCAAATCGCATGGTTGTTGTTTCGCAGGAAGGGAAGTCGGCACAACACGGCATCAAGATTCAGTCCTCCGCATATCCTGTCCGGGTTTCATGGAATGTTACCGGCGGAAAGCTGACGTTGACGGACGGCGTGAGTCCGGTGAAATCGATCAGCGGTTCCGGAAGCATGATGATCCAAAACAGCTCGGTGAAACGGCTGGTGCTCGGCATCCAAAGTACGGAGGTGCCGGTGGAGTTCTCGCTGAACCAGAACTACCCGAACCCGTTCAACCCGGCAACGACGATCCGGTTTGGCCTGCCCGCGTCAGCACAGGTAACGCTCCGCGTATATAATCTCCTTGGCCAGCAGGTTTCCGAGTTGGTGAATGGCGTGCTCGAAGCCGGTTACCATGATGCGCGCTGGGAAGGCAAAAATGCGTCAGGGGATGTCCTGAGCAGCGGTGTGTATTTCTACAAGATCGAGGCAAGTCCTGTCGGCAACGGCAAACCGTTCTCGGCAGTGCACAAGATGATGTTAATGAAGTAATGGATTGCAGGGACTCCCGATCATCCGGTCGGGAGTCCCGTGGTTTCAAAATCGCACCGCAGGTGAAACACGAACGTTGGTAACAAGACAAACATGGCAATGATGAAAAAATCGACTCTTGCTGTCGCGGCACTGGTAGCCGCGGTTTGTCTTTTGGGAGGAGAACTCCGTGGCGGAGAACGCAATGCCACGGGGAGCGCAACGCCGGTTGCCCGTGAGAACGCCACGCTCTTCTTCAGAACGTTCACGCCCGAAAGTTTGGTCACGCGTCGCTATGAACGCAAGGTGACAGTGGCGACCGGTTGGCAGGCGACATTCCGCAACACCACCGGCGCGATTGCATCCACGCTCGAAATCCAATTCAAAGGCGATGTCACGCTGACGGGTTTTGCGCCGTTTCCGGATGCAGCTCCGCGCGGCGATAACAGAACCTGGGTGGTTTGGGGGCAGAAACTTCTTTCCGGCGACTCGGTGACGGTTCACGGTATCGGTCCGGCGGATCGCACGCAGATACTCCAGTGGCGCTTTGGTGAAGGTGCATATCAATCGGGGTTTATTCCGGAGAATCAGGACTTCCTGCTTCCGATGCCGAACAGCGCCAACTTCCGCTTGGAAACCTTTGAGTATGGTGGATTTGCTCCGGGTGCGCCGACAACGGATGAGTTGGGCGGGCTCGTTGCCGCGAAATCCTTCCTGAGATTTGTCAACGGATCATGGCGCGTTGACCGTGATAGTACCGACGTGCATGGATGGGTGCGTCTGCGCAGGCAGTCGGATGTTCTCCGTTCCTTCCAGAGAAACAAAAACAGTCCCCTGCACACAGGCACGCCGCGTGGATTCTGCGTATTGGATAACGGCAAGCCGTTCCTGAGACAAATACTCAGTTTGTCGCCATACAAGATGGACAATCACCTCTTCGCGCAGCTTACCGCGTTGAAGCTTAATGTTGCCGCGAGCGCTCTGGGCATCACCCCGGTCGGATTCGGTGAACTGCTGTACGAGGACGACGGTCATCCGCTTGATAATATGATGCTCCGCGATCTCGGGAAGATATGTGATTCGCTGTTGACGTATTGCAACGGGCGCGATCCGGCGGAGTACCGGATGATGGATTCGGTTCTGACAAAAGTCAATCTCGCTTTTCTCGGTGCTATTGATACGGTGTCGTTTGCGGATTCTCTGGTATTGACGGGCGTCCGGCCGCTTTCTGAAGTGGCGTATCTCAGGCAAAACGCCGGCGTTACAGCTCTCCGGCTGCCGCGTGTCTATCAGCCGGAAATGAGCGATGAGGGAGAATCAGAGTTTGATGCGGAGTCGGAGATTCCCGAACTCATTGCCAGCGCGCATAACTACCCCAACCCGTTTAATCCCCAAACGGAAATCCAGTTTGAACTCATGGAGCCTGCATTCGTCACGGTCAAGGTGTATGATATCCTCGGCCGCGAGGTTGCCACAATGCTCGATCGTGAACTGACATTTGAAACGGTGAATGAAGTGGCCTTCGAAGGAAGCCTGCTTTCGTCGGGAACGTATTTTTACCGCGTTGTCGCGGAAGGATTTGAAGCGGAACGGGTTTCAACATTCACCGGTAAAATGATTTTGCTGAAGTAGCATTTTCACAGCGTCGCCCGTTTTTTAACACATCCCCTTTCTAACAAAAGGAAAACCTTTCATGAGACACTTTGGGATTGTTCTTTTCTTCGCGCTTGTTTTTGGAAGCGCTTCCGGCTCCTTCGCACAGATATTTGGCCCCGAAGGGTTGAACATGCCGGGGACGTATAACGGTTTTACCAATCCCCCTACGAACCTCGCGTTTGCCGGAATCCAGGTTCCGGGCGGCCGCGTTCAACTCGACACTGACCTCCCCACACAACGGTATCGCACAACAATCTTCGCAGACATTTCAGGTGCTGATGTTGTGGGAGGAACGTATTCCTGGCTTTTTACGAGTGGGCCAACCTCGAATTACTGGGCAAATAAGTGGGCGGGAACGATCGTGGTTATGAATACCATCCAGTCATATTCCTTCAATTCCGGACCTGATAACGGCATTACGTTTGTCAACGGGAACTGGTACACCATGAATTGGCGGGACTCCGGGTACACCGGTACAAACGCGATTTGGATGGAAACGTCGGCGCAACCGGTTACCATTGACGCTGTTTCGCAGACGCCGATTCCCGGCTCGGTCACCAGCGCCGATCCGGTTACGGTCAACATAACATTAAGTGCCGCAAAGGCGCCTGAGGAAACGTTGTATGTCCGTTATTCCACAGACAATTGGGTGACGTCGGTTCTCGAACCGGTGACGGTTGCATCGGCCTCCGGCAGCGCGGTCATTCCGGCGCAAGCCGGCGGAACAACAGTGCGTTACTACGCCTTCTCTTCAACCGTCGGCGGATTAACCGGCTACTATGATATGTACACGCTCAACCACAACAACAACGGAGGTGCGAACTACCAGTACACGGTGAATGCGCCCTCGCTGACAATCAACGCCTCCGCCGGCGCCAATGGAACCATCTCTCCGTCAGGAAGCGTCATCGTTGCATCCGGGAATGATCAGGCGTTTACCATCACTCCTGCCCTCGGGTACTATGTTGACAGCGTGATTGTGGACGGCGTACTGACCGATTCCACCACGAGCTACACGTTTACCAACGTCACTGCGAACCACACAATCCACGCAACATTTGTAAAAAAATACAACGTCACGTTCCGCGTCAACATGAACAAGAAAATGCAGGATGGGGACTTCCTGCCGGGCTCCGGCGACAACGTCACGGTACGCGGCAGCTTCAACGATTGGGGCAACAGCACCAACAACCCGGATACGCTGACGGACGGTGATCTCGACAGCATCTATGTGATGACGAAACTGCTCAAAGAGAACACTCACTACGAATACAAGTTCTGGAAAACATTGCGCGGCGGACAGGACTGGGAAAATTCGATCAGCAACCGCATGCTTGACCTGGCTTCCGCGGACACTGTTCTGAATGTGAAGTATTTCAATGATGAAATCCCGCTTTCAGCTTATGTGGACATCGAGTTCCAGGTCGATATGAGTATTAAACTCATGGAAGGAACATTCAATCCGACGCTGGGTGATGTGGTGACCGTGCGCGGAACGTTCAATGACTGGGGCAACAGCACAAACAACCCCGATACATTGACCGACGGCAACGGAGACAGTATTTATGTCAGGACCATTTCACTGCCGCAGGGAACCGATATCGACTACAAGTTCTGGAAGAACATGAGGGGTCAGATCGATTGGGAGAACAGCATCCCGAATCGCGAGTACACCATTCCGATCGTTGATGCCTCGATTCCACCGGTGTACTTCGACGGTGACAGTCTCGTCGGCGTGTATGTCGGCGTCGGATCGGGCTGGAATATGATCTCGAATCCCGTGGCGGCGGCAAATGATTCCGTGACGCAACTCTATCCCACCGCGGCTTTTCCCTACGCATTTGCATTTAACCCCGCGGGAGGATATGTACAACAGCAAACGATGAGCAATGGAACAGGGTACTGGGAAAAATTTGCTTCGTCGGGTTATGCAGGCCTTGCCGGTCAGCTCATCGCCTCTGATACGATTCCGGTTCAAGTCGGGTGGAACATGATCGGTTCGATTTCATTCTCGATGGACACCGCGGACATTCTTCAGGTTCCGTCCGGAATTGTTGCTTCAGACTATTTCGGTTATTCCGGCGCATACTTTGTCGCTACTTCCATTGCCCCGGGCGCGGCATACTGGGTGAAAGCCAATGCGGCAGGCAGTCTCATTATGAATTTCGCCGGTCCGGAACCATCGGGACGACCAATGGTGGCCGGCCACGCGGTTTCTCCCTTTGCAGGCATGAGTTCCATGACGATTACGGATCGCGACGGTGCACGCCAAACCTTGTATGTGGGGAGAAGGGACAATCTCACGCTTCCGCTTGAGAAGTTTGAACTGCCGCCGCTTCCGCCTTCCGGCGCTTTCGACGCGAGGTTTGCATCCGGCTCCATGGTCGGTTTGGTTGACGGCTCAGCCCGGCTTCCGATCGCAATCCAATCGACGCAGTATCCTGTGACAGTCTCATGGGACTTTGCGCGCCACGCTGATCGTTCATTCACCTTGACCAACGGCGCGACCGGTGAACGCCTTGCGCCGGTGCAGTCATCCGGTTCGGTGCAGATTGTGAATCCCGCGGTGACACAGATTGTTCTCGGTTCCGATGGAGCTGAACTCCCGTCGACGTTCGCGTTGATGCAGAACTACCCGAACCCGTTCAACCCTTCGACGTCCATTCGCTATGCTTTGCCGGTGGATGCGCGCGTTACGGTCAAGATCTATGACGTCCTTGGAAGAGAAGTAACGACGCTCTTCAATGATGTTCAGCAGGCAGGCGTGCAAACGCTGGCGTGGAACGGAACAAGTTCCAACGGCAGTCCGGTGGCCAGCGGCGTCTATCTCTACAGGATGGAGGCAACACCGAATGGACAGGGCGCGGTGTTCCGCTCCGCGATGAAAATGTTGTTGATGAAGTAAGTCCCGGTTGTGCGGGCAGACCTTGAACCGGTCTGCCCGTTGCGGTTTCTATTCGTATTCTTCTTTCCCCTAAAAAATGTTATTGTTGGACGTGCAGGTTTGACAATCCGGAAAACCTCCCCCTGCTCTGAGAGACATTCGGGGCTCATTATTATCGGAGGATAGCGATATGATCATGCGATACAAACAAAACCTTCTTGCTCTTGCCTCGTTGTTGTGCTGTGCCATGTTCGCCCAGGCGCAAACAGCGGGTGACTATCGCTCGGCGGCCACTGGCAACTGGAATGCTATCGGGACATGGGAAACCTACAACGGTTCCATATGGGTTGCCGCATCCGCTACTCCGACAAGCGTAGATGGCGCCATCACCATTCGCAGTCCGCACACAGTTACCATCACTGCCACGGTAACATATGATCAGGTGACGGTGGAGAGCGGGGCACAGGTGACCGTGAACAGCGCGGTAACCCACACCCTCGCCAATGGAACCGGAACAGATCTCACCATCAACGGAACGTGGCTGAATTCCGGCGGAACGTGGACAGTCACCGGAACGGCTTGGACCGTGGGCTCGGGTGGAACATATATCCATAACACCACATCCAGTGCGGCAACACCTCTGAACCAGGCGACGTTTGATGCCGCCAGCACCATGATCTTTCGCGGAAGCTCCACGCTAAATACTGCCGTCTCCCTCGCAGGGCGGACGTTTGGCAATCTTACATTTGAAAGTACGTCCGGAACATGGTCGCCCGCCGCTTTCGCCGGCGCAACCGCCATGACCGTGAACGGTAATTATCTTCTTGGTGCCAGTGTTAATGCCACCACAACGCAGACGGGTACGATGACGTTTGCGGGAAACTTCACCGTGAATGGCACGCTCACCAACAGCACCGGCACGCAGGTGTATACATTCACCGGCGCAAACAAAACAATCAGTGGAACAGGGACATTCCAGTTTGAAACACTGAACATCAATGCCGGTGCCATCATTACTGCATCGGTCAACACTTCTATTGCTTCGGGCTTTACCGCGACCATTGCTGCCGCGGCGCTTTATGCCACATCCGGCACATACACCAACAACGGCACGACCAACGTCAACGGTCAATTTCGGATCAACGAGGGCGGCTTTGCGAGCGGCAACGATATCGTCTATGCGTCAGGCTCCAGCTTAATCTTCAACAATACCTCCGGTTCTTATGGGGTGAACTCCGGCTTCACGGCGTATTGGCCGGCATCCAGCGGTCCGCCAATTGTGCTGGTGCAAGGGGCGGGTGGAATCACCATGAACGTTGCGCGCAGTGTCGGGAGTGTGGTAACCAACGCCGGTATTACGAACGCAAATAACCTGACCATCACCAGTCAGCTCCAGATTGCGACAGGCGGGTTTGTCACAGGAACACCGACATATTCCGGAACAGCGCAGTTGGTGTACTCGGCTTCGGGATCGTATGGTGTGGGGAATGAATGGACCGGAACTGGGGCTGTCGGAACCGGCGTTCCTTACAGTCTGAGTGTTTCGGGGACAACCGTCAACATGCCCTCAGGCGATCGCGGAGTTCCGGGCGATGTTGACATTACCACTGGCGGTTTGGTGCTGAATGCAACATCAGGTGATCTCAAAGTTGGCGGGAACTGGACGCGCGGCGCATCGGCAACATTCACGCCCAACAACCGCGCCGTGTGGTTCAATGGCAGCGGCACGCAAAACATCACGGCATCAAGCGGCACGGAAACGTTCAATTATCTTATCGTCGATAAATCAGCCGGCAATCTTACTTTTGTTTCCACGGATGTGACGGTCAATGGCACATCCGGCGATGTTCTTCAGCTCTTGAGTGCAGGCGGCATAGCTCTCAACACACGCACACTGACGCTTTCCGGGAGCGGCGGTAATCTCAAGGTAAGCGGAGGCACGCGCTCCATCGGCGGAAGCGGGATTGTGGACTTTACCGGCTCCAAGACCGTGACTTCAACAAGCGGCGGAACACTTTCCCTGAACGGCAGTATCAACCAGCTTCATGCCGGTGTTGATTTTGGCTCGGGCCTTTCCACAGTCACCACCATTCTGGAGATTGCTTCGGGAGGGTTCGTCAATACGAATCCGCCGACATACGGATCAGGGTCAACACTCAGATACAATGCAGGTGGAACCTACGGACGCGGCGCTGAGTGGAGCTCTACATCCGGAGCAGGTTATCCTTCCAATGTCCAGATTTCAAATTCCACAACACTTGATCTTGGCAACGGGGGCACGGGAACATCGCGGCAAATTACCGGCTCGCTACAAATCGACCTCGGCTCTACACTGTCCATGGCGGCCAGCCCGATGACGGCTTCATTAACGGTACTGGGGGATGTCAGTGTTACCGGAACTCTAGCACTTTCTTCGTCTTCCGGCGGAGATTTGAATGTTGGGGGAAACTGGACCCGCACAGGGACATTTACTCCGAACAACCGTGCCGTGACATTCAACGGTACGGGTGCCCAAAGCTTGACGGGTGCGACCACGTTTGATTATCTCACGATGAACAAATCCTCGGGCGCGCTGACTCTGAATAATGATGCGAGTGTCAATCAGGCGCTCGCGTTGAACGGCGGAGTTGTTTCAACCGGCGCAAACAAAGTATCGCTTGCATCAGGCGCATCTGCGACCAGAACAGCAGGACACGTCAACGGTAACCTCGAAAAAAACTACAGCACCGGCTCCCAGTCGTTTACGTATCCCATCGGCGATGTATCGGCATCGGAGTACACTCCTGTTGACCTCACATCGTTCAATGTAACAACAGGCGGCGCAGTGACGGCAAGTACCACAGGAGGGGCAGACCATCCGAACATCGGTACATCCGGAATCAACTCCGCACTAAGCGCAAACCGGTATTGGACACTGACGCCGGATGGTTCGCTTGCGTTCACCACGTACGATGCCAATTTCAATTTCCTCGCAAGCGATCTCGATGGCGGCGCCAACACGGCGAATTTTCACGTAGAAAAATACAACGGCTCCTGGTCTTCGTTGACCACGGGAACACAGACCGGCACCAGCACGCAGGCAACAGGCGTAACCTCGTTCAGCGACTTTGCCGTCGGCGAGTCTTCTGTCGGTCCACTGGACCACTTCCTGGTTGAAGCCGCCGGAGGTGGAAGTATCCCAACCCAAACCGCCGGCAGTTCATTCAACATCAAGATTACCGCGCAGGACGCAAGCAACAATACCGTCACAAGCTTTACCGGCACAGTGGATATCACCTCCACCGGTATTGTACAAACCGGCGGCGGCACAACCGTGTCGTTTACCGCGGGAGTTCTCTCCTCTCATAATGTCGCGATTTCCAATACCGGATCATTCACTCTTACCGCCACCAATACAGGAAACACGGAGTTCGGAACGAGCAACGCATTTACAGTAAATCCTGGTGCACTCGCGCAGTTCCTTGTGGAGCAAGCAGGCGGCGGTTCCATCCCGACCCAGACCGCCGGAACGGGCTTTGCCATCAAAGTCACCGCGCAGGATGCAAACAGCAACACGGTGACAGGATTCACCGGTACTGTGGATATCAGTTCGACAGGAACACTTTCCTCAGGAAGCGGGACAACGGCTAGCTTTACGGCAGGCGTCCTTTCCTCGCATAGCGTCACTATCTCCAACACCGGTTCCTTCACGATCACGGCAACCAACACCGGTAACTCCGAATTCGGCACGAGTAACTCGTTTGCCGTTGACCCGGGAGCGGTTGCAAACTTCCTTGTGGAAGCCGCTGGCGGAGGAAGCATTCCTGCGCAAACCGCGGGGACGCCGTTCAATATCAAACTCACTGCGCGTGATGCCTTCAACAATACCGTAACGGGATTTTCAGGAACAGCAGATATCACTTCCACCGGAACGCTCTCTGCAGGAGGCGGGACAACGGCGAGCTTCACTGCAGGAGTTCTCTCGTCCCATAGTGTTACTATTTCCAATACGGGCACATTTGACGTCACTGCGACAAGAACCGGTTTTTCGGAATTTGGAACGAGTAACACGTTTGCGGTGAACGCAGGGGCGCTTGCCAATTTCCTTGTGGAGTCCGCAGGGGGCGGAAATATTCCGGCCCAGAGCGCGGGAACACCATTCAATATCAAAGTCACTGCGCGCGATGCCCTGAACAATCCTGTTACCAGCTTTACAGGAACGGTGGATATCACTTCGACAGGAACGCTCTCATCGGGCAGCGGAACAACAGCAAGCTTTACGGCGGGCGTTCTTTCGTCGCACAGCGTAACGATCTCCAACACCGGCGCGTTTGATATAACAGCGACAAGGACGGGCTTTACCGAATTCGGAACAAGTAATTCCTTTGCCGTCAATCCGGCCGGCTTGGATCATTTCCTCGTGGAGGCAGTCGGCGGAGGGGCCATCGGAACGCAGACCGCGGGCACCCCTTTCAGTATTAAGGTTACCGCACAAGACAACAGCAACAACACCGTTACCGCATTCACCGGAACAGTGGACATCAGTTCAACCGGATTGCTTTCAGCCGGAAGCGGAACAACGGGAAGTTTTGTTGCGGGTGTTCTCACTTCTCATTCCGTCACGATTTCCAATACCGGATCGTTCAGTGTTACTGCGACAACAACGGGCGGTTCCGAGACAGGCACAAGCAACACCTTTGCCGTGGATCCGGGTCCTCTGGCGAGCTTCCTTGTTGAAGCGGCAGGCGGCGGAAGCATTCCGACGCAAACAGCCGGAACCCCATTCAGTGTCAAAGTCACCGCGCGCGACGCGTTGAACAATACGGTCACAGGTTTTACCGGTACGGTGGATGTTACTTCCACAGGAACACTTTCCTCGGGCAGCGGAACAACGGCAAGCTTTACGGCGGGGGTTCTGTCATCGCACAGCGTCACCATTTCCAACACAGGGTCATTTGATATCACTGCAACAACGACCGGTGGTTCGGAAACCGGAACAAGCAATCTGTTCACGGTGAACGCCGGAGCGCTCGATAATTTCCTTGTGGAGTCTGCGGGTGGCGGAAACATTCCGACGCAGGACGCAGGGACGCCGTTCACCATCAAGGTCACAGCGCGCGACGCGCTCAATAACACCGTAACGGCTTTTGTTGGAACGGTGGACGTCACTTCGAGTGGAACGCTCTCATCGGGAAGCGGAACGACCGCGGGGTTTACAGCCGGCGTCCTCTCATCGCATGGCGTGACCATCTCGAATACCGGGTTATTCACCATCACCGCGACGCATACCGGAAACACGGAATTCGGAACGAGCAATGCGTTTACCGTCAACGTCGGTCCGCTCAACAACTTCCTGGTGGAAGCCGCCGGCGGCGGGGCGATTCCAACGCAAACAGCGGGGACCGCGTTCAATCTTCAAATCACTGCGCGTGACATAGCGGGTAACACCGTTACTTCTTTTGCGGGAACCGTGGATATCACATCGTCCGGAACACTTTCTTCGGGCGGCGGAACCACGGTGAGCTTTACCGCTGGAGTTCTTTCATCGCACGGCGTGACCATTACCAACACGGGATCATTTGATATTACCGCCACCAAAACAGGCGGAGCTGAGTTTGGAACAAGTAATGCCTTCACGGTGAATCCCGGCGCCCTTGCGAATTTCCTTGTTGAAGCGTCCGGAGGCGGCGCCATTCTCGCCCAAGTAGCAGGTACGCCATTCAGCATCAAGGTGACGGCGCGTGATGCGTTGAACAATACCGTAACAAGCTTCACCGGTACCGTGGACATTACCTCGACCGGAACACTTTCTTCGGGAGGCGGAACAACGGCGGGTTTTACCTCCGGAGTCCTTTCGTCTCATGGTGTCACGATCACCAATACCGGGAATTTTTCGATCACGGCAACATACACCGGAAACCCGGAATTCGGAACAAGCAATCTTTTCGCTGTTGATCCCGGACCATTAGCGGATTTTCTTGTCGAAGCTGCCGGAGGCGGAAGTATCGCCAGTCAGGTTGCCGGAACGCCGTTCAGTATTATGGTGACGGCGCGTGACGCCTTCAGTAACACAGTTACCGCCTTTAGCGGAACCGCGGATATTTCTTCGACCGGGACGCTGTTTGCAGGCGGCGGCACTACCGTTGCTTTTACGGCAGGAGTTCTTTCATCCCACAGCGTTACGATCTCCAATACCGGGAACTTCACCATCACTGCGACGCACACCGGAAACCCCGAGTTTGGAACAAGCAATCTTTTCGCGGTTGATCCGGGCGCTCTTGCGACATTTTTGGTTGAATCATCCGGCGGAGGAAACATTCCTTCCCAGGATGCAGGCACGCCGTTCAGCATACAGGTGACGGCACAAGATGCGTTCAATAACACAGTGACGTCATTTGGCGGAACAGTGGATATCAGTTCAACAGGAACACTCACCTCCGGTAGTGGAACGACACTGGCATTTACGTCCGGTGTTCTTTCATCCCATAGTGTGACGATCTCCAATACCGGGAATTTTACCATCACTGCGACATACACCGGGAATACTGAATTCGGGACGAGCAACTTGTTCCTCGTTGTTCCGGCGGCGCTTGATCATTATCTGGTCGAAGCAGCCGGAGGCGGAGCGATTCCATCACAAATTGCCGGAACGCCGTTCAGTATTCAAGTGACAGCGCAGGACGCGTTTAACAATACGGTGACGTCATTTGCCGGAACAGTGGACATCAGCTCTACGGGAACACTCTCTTCCGGAAGTGGAACAACGCTGGCGTTTACCTCCGGTGTTCTCTCATCGCACAGTGTCACGATCTCCAACACCGGTGCATGTACCATCACCGCAACAACCACGGGCGGACCTGAAACGGGAACAAGCGCGGCGTTCACCGTGGACGCCGGTTCGCTCGATCATTTTGTTGTTGAAGCACCGGGCGGCGGCCCCATTCCGTCACAGACATCACAGGTGACATTCGCTGTGCAGGTGACCGCGAAAGATGCCTTGGGCAATACCGTTCCGCTGTTTACCGGAACAGTGGATATCACCTCATCAGGAACCCTCACGCTCGGGAGCGGCACCACGACAAGCTTTACTGCCGGGGTTCTTGCTTCGCACAACGTGAGAATTTCCAATGCGGGGAATTTCACCTTGACGGCGACGAGAACCGGCGGTCCGGAAACAGGCGCAAGCAATGTCTTTGCGGTCGGGCCGGGGCCATTGGCGAATTTCCTTGTTGAAGCGGCGGGTGGGGGAATCATCGGCTCGCAAGCGGTGGGCGTGCCGTTCAATATCAGGGTGACCGCGCGCGACGCGTCAGGCAATACGGTCACGTCATTTACGAGCACGGTGGACATTGCATCATCAGGCGTACTGAGCGCGGGAAGTGGAACCACGACAAGCTTTACATCAGGTGTGCTCGCAAGCCACAGCGTTACCTTCAATGCGCCGGGAACCGTGTTCATCACAGCGACGCGCACCGGCGGATCGGAAACGGGCTCAAGCAATGCGTTTGTTGTTATTCAGACATACTACACCATTACCGCGACGGCCGG
>CAZJYO010000038.1:8840-14200 GCA_964550275.1 uncultured Chitinophagales bacterium | reverse complement strand
CCGTGGTGGAGCGGCGGTACCGATGGAGCAGTCCCTGCTGGTGTTGGTAGCGGCGACTATTCATCGGCTGATGCCGGTAACTACATTCGTTCGGTCAGCGCGATCGCAGGATTGGGCGGTCAACCGGATGTACGATTCCGATGGCGCTTCTCGACCGACGGTGCTGCCGTTGGCGAAGGCTGGTCGGTTGATGACGTTTCGTTCTCAGAACTCGCCACCGATGACATCGGTGTCTCGGTTGTTGAGATACCAGGGTACGTTGGCGGACCGGTTCCAAACAGGCCGGTATTCGGCAAGTCAGGCGAAGTGTTGAACCCGCAGTCGGCCAACAGGCAGACCGTGAAGTCGCTTGGTGCTATTGTTGCTGGTGGAAGCCTTGATTTCGATGTTCATACACAGAACTTCGGTGCGAATGGTCAAGCCAGCTACAGCGTTGGCCTGAACATCAATGGCGCCGGCGAAGATTCTGACGTCAACAGCGATCCTCTGGATTTCGGCGATGTTGATACCATTCAGATGTCATGGGCAACCCCCACGACTGGTATTCACCTTGCCGAAGCATGGACAACGCTTGGCGGCGATGCAGATGCTTCCAATGACACTGCCTCGTTTGCTTTCGAAGTCCTTGCACCGGAAGTGATCTTCTATGAAGGCTTCAACAGCGGTGTGTGGCCGCCGGCCGGTTGGGATACTCTCGACCTCGATGGCGGTGGAGTTGCACCAATTTATAGCTGGTTGCCGGATATCTTCTCGCCGCTCGAAGGCGATGGTTCGGCAGGAAGCTACTATGAATCAGAGAATGGTTTCAACATTGATGACTGGCTCATCTCCCCGAACACGGGAAGTCTTGCCGATGTCGCCTACACGGTGGACAGCCTGAGCTTCTGGGTCATCAGCCCCGGTGGTACGTTCAAGGACACCATGCAGGTTCTCGTCAATACCACTGACACAGATCCCGCGAACTTCGTCGTGCTGGATTACTTCGAAGTCCCGGGCGGTCTGGTCTATACGAAGAGGACCTACGCGTTGCCCGCTGCTCCGATTCGTCACATTGCGTTCCGCTATCTGCACTACGATGGCGGTCCGATTGGCGGCGGCTCGAACGCAATCGGTCTTGACGACGTTCGCATTACAACCTATTCCTACTCCAATGTCTTCACAGCGACTCCGACCAGCTTGAGTTTCGGCAACGTGCCGGTTGGATTCGACGCTGATGAAGTGGTGAAGGTGAAGAACACCGGTAACATTCCGTTGAACATTACCTCGGTGACGTCAAATAACCCTGACTTCTCGGTTTCTCCGACCGGTCCGCTCTCGATCGGCGCTGGTGACAGCCTTGATTTCACGGTGACATTCACCCCGGCGGCGGAAGGTGGAGTAATCGGTTACATCATCTTCAACAATGATGGTGAATCAATGGGTGGCAACCTTGACTCGGTCTATGCGGCCGGTTTTGGTGGTGCACCATTGATGTTCCTCAGCTTGACCCCGGACAGTGTCTTCAACGAAGATCCGTTGAAACCGGGCAAGAGCAAGAAGCTGGTGAAACGCTACAAGGGTCTCTACCCGAACTGGTCCAACTTGCTCGATGAGACCAACGCACAGGGCGGTTTCGGTCCTGCGACAACGGAATCCGATTCAGCCGGTGGTATGCTCATCGGTAAGAGCTACATGTTCAAGTCGAACCCGGGAGACCCGTTGAATCCGAAGTGGAAGCCCATCAAGGATTCAGCAGCAATTCACGCTTGGGTACGCCTTGGCAAGTGGGACTTCAAGAAGTCCATTGGCAAGAGCTCGACCAACATCCAGAAGACCCTTATTGACAAGACGATCGGCAAGCACACCGGACCGGCCAGCGGTATTGATACAACGACCGACGGCAAGTTCAAGCCGATCTACAAGCAGCAGACCAAGTTGACGCCGAAGAAGCAGAACAACAAACTCTTTGCAGCGCTTGTTGCTCTGAAGTTGAACATCGCGGCCAGCGCCATGGGCAAAACCCCGGCCGGCTTCGGTGATCTTATCTTCGATGTCGATGGCAATCCGTTCGACGAATTGAGCATCTTCGCAATTGCCGATTCAGCCGATCAGATGATGACGCTGTGGCAGGGTCATACGCAGGATGAGTACGACAGTCTCTACAGCGCGGTCTCCAACATCAATGCTGCATTCGTTGGTGCTCTGGATACTGTGCGGTTCGAGGCCGTTGACACGACCTTCCCTGCTGGCAAACTGGTTCTTGCCGGTCAGGTCAACCTTGCTGGTGTCAGCTATCTGAAGCTGCCCCCGGCGCCGTTTGCTGCAACGCGGTTCCAGCACCTGAACTCCGAAGTCGAGTCACCGGAAGACTTCGAGGATACAGAGGATGCGGAAGATGCAGAGACGATGCCTGTTGCGGCAAAGCTCTATCAGAACTACCCGAATCCGTTTAACCCGTCAACAACGATCTCCTTCCAGTTGAAGGAAGTGTCGAACGTGACGATCAAAGTCTACAACCTCCTCGGTCAGGAAGTGGCAACACTCTTGAACGGTGAGGAGCTGGACGGCGGATTCCAGGAGTTCCAGTTTGACGCAAGTCAGATCTCCAGCGGTGTGTACTTCTACCGCATCGATGCCCAGGGTCTGGAAGATGCAGCCCTGCGGACAGTCGAAACACGCAAGATGTTGTTGATCAAGTAATTTGCCGACGAGCCGGTCCCGCTGCGAACGCGGCGGGACTGGTGTTCGGCTTCAGCAACAGTTTGCGACATACAACTTCGTAGTAAAAAGGACAGCCCCGCTGAGGAAAAAAGCTTCAGCGGGGTTGCCTTTCTTGGAAAGAATTGTAACATTACAGGCGACCACTCGATTTACCCAAACCAAGTACTTGGGAGAAAGTGACGCCTCGGGATAAGGGCTCTTTAATTTTTTTTGTTTTGTTTCCCCCCGTTTTCCCTTACGTTCTCCAACTCCCGTGATCATATTGTGATCATGCAAGGGAAGATCGTTCAAAACAATTCATCAATGTTCCACAATTATCTAAAAGGGAGTAAGCAATGTTGAGGAAACTTGTTTACATGCTTCTTGTTGTGTGCACGATTGCAATGCTGACGGATGTTTCGTTCGCGCAATGTGCACCCGGCGCAGCGCGCACATGGCTCGCAATCCGCGATAACGGCGCTGGCAGAGACACACTGTGGTTTGGCCAGGATGCAGCCGGTACCTACGGTCTGGACAATGCGCTTTGTGAAATTGAACTTCCACCGCCGCCGCCGGCAGGCGTGTTTGATGCACGCTGGGTGAATATCCCCGGGCGCGAAGGACTTGATACCCCGGCAGGATTCGGTCAGGGTTTCAAGCAGGACTATCGCCAGTATGTTGCCAGTGACATCGATACGTTCAAGTTGAAGTTCCAGCCAAGCGATGGCGGCTTCCCGATTACATTCAACTGGTCGACATCTGGTATTGCTCCGGGTGTGGGTGACAGCGCGTGGTTGCAGGACGAATTCGGTGGATTCATCTTCCGCGTCCGCATGCACGCTGTTGACAATTATGTATTGACAAATCCAGCGTTCAGTTCTGCACTTCTTATTCGTTTTGGCGCGGCGGTTTCAGGCGTACAGCCGATCAACGATCTTGTTCCCCAGCAATTCTCGCTGGAGCAGAACTATCCGAATCCGTTCAACCCTTCAACGACCATCGAGTTTGCAGTTTCGCATCTCTCAAAGACGGATGTTGCGGTGTATGATATCCTCGGCAAGAAGGTCGCAACGCTCATTTCCGAACAGCTTGCACCGGGATATTACAGAGTGCAGTGGAACGGCACGAACGATCTCGGCTCGCTTGTTTCCAGCGGCGTGTATATGCTGAGAATGAATGCCGTTGATGAGAAGAATCAGGCCTTCTCCGCAGTGCGCAAATTGATGTTCACCAAGTAACACGTTCCGGTTACCATAACGTTTCCTCATGATATATTGCTACGGGGTGTTGATCACACGGACAACGCTGTGCCTGCTCGTTCTGAGCGCGCTGTTATCATTCGACGCGTCTGCTCAGGGGACTTTTACATTGCGAGTACGAGGGCAGGATGCAAGCGGTGGGGTCGACACCCTGTTGTATGGTCGTGATCCACGCGGCACCTACTGCATTGACCCCGGCGTAACCTTCTACGAAGGAACACGCAGCTTCACCGAGTTTGAACTTCCACCGGCGCCTCCCGCCGGCGTTTTTGATTTCCGTTTCAGTAACCAGCGCCCCGGACTCGGCGGATGTTCAGCCGCGACGGAACGCGGCAACGGCCTCCGGTATGATGTCCGCGGGTCAACCTCTGAAGCACAAGTCGATACGTTTCAACTCAAGTTTCAAATAGGCACGACCGGCCCGATCAGTCTGTTCTGGCAGGACGAGCTTACGATTTTCTGCGACAGCATGCGCCTGAAAGATCTGTTCGGCGGGTTCCTCGTGAACTTGAACATGCTCTCAACGCAAACGCTTGTTGTTCCCAACCCGGCGATTACACAGCTCAACATTATTATGTACCGCGCGCCCGGCGTGTCGCTCATCGCTCCGTCCGACGGCGCGACCGTGCCGGTGTCACTCACACTCTCGTGGAACGGAGAGGAAGACGCGACAAAGTACCGCGTCCAGGTCGCAACCGATTCCAACTTCACCAATCTTGTTGTACACGATTCCACGGTAACGCTGTCATCCCGCGTTGTCTCCGGGCTCACCGGTTCGACCACATACTACTGGCGCGTTTCTGCAGGAAACGGCTTGGGCTGGGCCGCGTATTCGACACGCAGAACATTCATTACGGAAGCCACCGGAAATCCTCCGGGGATTCCCTCGCTGATTTTCCCTGCCGACGGCGCGACTGATCAGCCGCTTTCCATTGCGTTTACGTGGAGCACTGCAACGGACGCAACGCAATACCATATTCAAGTCGCAACGGACTCAACATTCGCCTCCGGCATCATCGTTAACGATTCAACCTTGACCGATACTGCGCGTACAGTGTCAGGACTTCTCTACAGCACGAAGTATTACTGGCGTGTTCGCGGACGCAACGGATTCGGCAACAGCGCATATACGCCGCACAGAAGTGTGACAACGCAGAACCCCCCTGTTCCACCGACGCCCTCGCTTGTTTCCCCCGCAAACGGCGCGACGAACCAGCCGACCACGCTGACGTTCAGATGGAATGTTGCTTCCGCGGCGGGCCAATACGAATTGCAGGTCGGAACAGACTCGACATTTACTTCGGGCGTTGTGTTCAGCGACTCAACGCTGACCGATACATCCCGGACGGTGTCCGGTCTGGCCAATGACCTTCTTCACTATTGGCGTGTGAGAGCAAAGAATGTTTCCGGCTCGAGCGCGTT
>CAZJYO010000038.1:0-8740 GCA_964550275.1 uncultured Chitinophagales bacterium | reverse complement strand
CGGCTCCGACTCTTGTCTCCCCGGCCAACGGGGCCACAAACCAGCCGACATCCGTTGTCTTTGTATGGAACCGGTCAACGGGCGCGACAAACTACCGTCTTCAAGTCGCCACAGATTCCAATTTTGTCAGCGGCATCGTCTTCAATGATTCTACATTGACGGACTCATCCCGGACCGTTTCATCTCTTTCCCTTGGAACAACATATTACTGGCGCGTGAGCGCCCGGAATGCGGCAGGGAACAGCGCCTTCTCATCGCGACGTTCTTTCACAACGCAGACGACGCCGCCCGCGGAACGCCCGTATGAATCCTTCACGCTTCGCTTCCGCGGTGAAGACGGCGGAGGGGGAAGGGACACATTATTTTACGCCCGTGATCCGCGCGCAACATACTGCATCGATCCCTACGCCTTCTTTGAAGGAACACGCACCTATACAGAGTTTGAACTTCCGCCGGCTCCGCCTGCCGGCGTGTTTGATATCAGGTTTACCAACCATCGCGCGGGCCTCGGCGGATGTATTGCCGCCACGGAACGCGGCAATGGCTTGCGCTATGATGTGCGCGGGCTGACGTCGTCCTCCCAAATCGATACGTTCCAATTGAGATTGCAGGTCGGCTCCGCCGGTCCGATGAATCTCTTCTGGCAGGACGGACTCGGCGTGTTTTGTGACAGCGCCCGGTTGAAGGATCAGTTCGGCGGGTTCCTTGTCAACGTCAATATGCGCACAACACAAACCGTTTCCATTACGAACCCCGCCATCACCGGATTGTTTTTGATTATGTATCGCGCACCCGGTGTTGTGCTTATCGCTCCGTCCAACGGCAACACTGTTCCACCCACGGTGAATTTGCAATGGAACGGCAATGAAGACGCGACGAAATACCGCGTCCAGGTTTCCACGGATTCGCTCTTCTCAACATTTGTCCTTCATGACTCTCTTGTCGTATTAACGTCGCGTCTCGTTTCAGGACTCGCATCGCCCGGTACATACTACTGGCGCGTATCGGCGGGCAACGATTATGGTTTTGGCGCGTTTTCACAGACCCGCGTGTTCCACACGGGCTCCGTTCCGGCGGCTCCCGCGCTTGTTTCTCCGGCGGATGGCGCAACAGGCCAGCCGACCTCGCTTCCCTTGGTGTGGAACCGTTCGACGGGCGCAAGCACGTATCACCTTCAGCTTTCGACCGACCCCGGTTTCGCGGGCGGCTTCGTTGTGAATGATTCCACGATCACGGATTCATCCTTTGCGGCCTCCGGACTTGCATTCAGCACAACGTATCACTGGCGCGTGAGCGCACGGAACGGCGTTGGCGGCGGGCCGTTCTCAACGGCACGAAGTTTTACGACACAGCTTCAACCACCCCCGGCACCTGTGCTGACCGCTCCGGCGAACAACGCGGTCAACCAGCCGACTACCATAGATTTTGCGTGGACGGGAAGCGGACCGACATTCCGGCTCCAGGTGGGAACCGACTCGACATTTGCTTCGGGAATATTCTTTGACGATTCCACGATCGCGGCGAACACGCGGCAGGTGACAGGGTTCGCGAACAACGCAAAGTATTATTGGAGAGTGCGCGCGAAGAATGGCGCGGGGAACGGGCCATACTCCACGACGTTTAATTTTACCACGGTTATCGCTCCGCCGCCTGCACCATTGCTTTCTACTCCCGCGGATGGTGCGACGAATGTCAGCCAGACCCCGACCCTTGTCTGGAACCCTGCACCCGGCGCCACGACGTACCGGCTTCAGGTTGCACGCGACACGGCATTCACACAAATCACTGTTGACGATTCAACACTGGTGGGGACCTCGCGTTCCATCGGACCGCTTCTTTCGAATACCACGTACTTCTGGCGCGTGCGGGCAAGAAATATCGGCGGCAACAGCGCATACTCGGCAAGATTCCGGTTTGTTACCACGGCCGCACCGCCAATTCCTGCGCAGGTGGCGCCCGTGGATTCTGCAACGCGCCTGCCCAGAACGCCAACCTTCATTTGGAACCGTGTTCCGGGAGCTACGGCATATCATCTGCAGATTGCCTCCGATCCGGGATTTGTGACGCTCCTGTACAATGATTCGACAATTGTGGATTCCGCGAGAACGGCAGGACCGTTCCCGTACGGAGCGCGTTTGCACTGGCGGCTTCGTTCCAAGAACACTGCCGGCACAAGTCCGTTCTCCGTGCCGCGTGTCTTTACCATCATGCTCGAACCTCCGGCTGTGCCGACGCTTGTGTCGCCCGCGAACAACGCCATCAACCAGCCGGTGACGCCGACGTTGCGATGGCGGTCAACCTCCCTGGCTGCCTATTATGATCTTCAAATCGCGCTCGACACGTTGATGACAAACATGGTTGTTTCGGATTCCGGACTGGCGGATTCGTCAGCCGTTGTGCGTATAGCGCCCAGTACCGCGTATTATTGGCGAGTGCGCGGACAAAACATCGAAGGGACATACGGCTCGTATTCCGTTGTGAGAAAGTTCTCCACGGGAAATGTTGCTCCTGCCGCACCTATTCCTACGTATCCCCTCAGCGGTGACACCGGCGTCAGCCGCACTCCAAGACTGCGCTGGATTGGAAGCCCGGGCGCGCAGCATTACCGCGTTCAGGTTTCACGTGATAATATCTTCAACCAGATTGTTGCAGATGATTCATCGATCACTGATCTGTTCTATGACGCGAGCTTGCTGCTGGCGAACACACAGTACTACTGGAGAGTACGCGCACGAGGAGCATCCGGCTGGAGTTCCTACTCTTTGATTCAGAATTTCCTGACGGGGACGCTCATTGTGTCTGTTGAACCTGCACAGGAATTGGCGGAGGACTTCGTGCTTCACCAAAACTATCCCAATCCGTTCAATCCATCCACGACGATTCCATTTACCCTCTCTCGAGGGGCATATGTGACTGTTGCTTTGTACAACACAATGGGCGAAGAAGTGGTCCGGCTTGCCGCTGACCATTTTTCTCCCGGCCAGTATGTCCTCCGGTGGGACGGCGCGAATGCCAACGGCGAGCGCGTGACAAGCGGAGTCTACCTCGTCCGCATGACTGCATCCTCTCAGGATGCAAGGCAATTTGTCTCGACAAAGAAAGTTCTGTTGCTTAAGTAGCTCCAAATCATTCACAAAACACTATTCGTTCATAGGAGGATGCCATGAACCTTGTAAAGATTCTTCTTTCGGGTTTCGTGCTTGTTCTTGTGGCTGGTCAATTGTGGGCCCAGGGCGTTGCAGACTATTCGGTGACCAGGACAACAGGCATTACCTTCAATTCGATCTCTTCGACCGGCGATACCGTTCCGTCGTGGAGAAACGGTACCAATATTGACGATAATCGGACCCGGAAAATCTGGATCGGTTTTGCCTTCAATTACCTTGGCGTGAACTACGATAGTATCTCCGGTTCATCCAGCGGATACGCCGATCTCTCCTCGTCCACCGCGATAGGATCGGGAACCGGCGCCTACGGGTATCAGAATACCCAATTCACATCGACCACCGGAACCCTCCTTGCCCTGGCTCCTTTCTACGACGATCTTCGCTGGCCGGTTGGCACTGCACAGGCGAACACCATTCGGACCCTGAGAGAGGGAAGTGTGGGGGATAGGATCTTTACGATGGAGTGGGTGGCAATTGGAGTGTACAACTCCGGTGCAGCGGATGGAAACCTGAATTTCCAGATAAAGCTCTATGAAAACGGAAGCAAAATCGAATTCATTTACGGGCCGATGACAGGCCCGACGACGGCAGTCCCGTCTTATACCTGCGGTATCAATAATTCGAGCATGTCGCCTGTTCCTGCGGTGTCGGAACTCCTCACACAACAGACGGCAAACACGAATACATTCACGAACACCGTTCAAAACGGATTGGTCACAATCCCCGAGGCGAACAGCCAGTTGACGCTCCAGCAGGCCAGTCAGGTGTACGTCTCAAGTACCACAAGTCAGAACACCAATCCGGTTGCCGCCGGAGCCGTGCATGCGCAGGTTATCGGCATTCAGATTGTGATGGCCGGTGCTATTTCGCCTCTCTCGCTTACTTCGGCAAGTCTCAACACGACCGGAACAACTTCAACCGGCGATCTGTCCAACGCAAAACTGTTTTATACCGGAACCAGCCCGGTGTTTTCGGCAGTCAACCAATTCGGGTCCACCGTCGCTTCGCCATCCGGTTCATTCAGCTTTACCGGAAGCCAGTCACTGCTTTCGGGAACGAATTACTTCTGGCTTACCTATGATGTCGCCGGCGGTGCGTCGCCCGGCAACCTGATCGACGGCGAGTGCACGTCCGTCACCGTGGGATCACCGCAGACGCCTTCGGTGACTGCACCGGCTGGCGCGCGATCCGTCGTTGCTCCGCTCTCCGGAACAAAAACGGTCGGCAGTGGTGGTGACTACGCATCCCTGACCGACGCAGTTGCGGCCATCACCTCCGTGGGCTTGGGCGGCAATCTGAACCTTGATATCATCAGCGATCTGACGGGAGAATCGGTGCCTGACACAGGCATTACGATCACCGAGTGGCAGGAAGCCGGAGCGGGTGGATACACGCTGACGATCAGACCCAGTGGTGCTCCAAGAACCATCGCAGGCAATGCTGCGGGGGCCGTCATTAATATTGTGGGTGCGAACAGAATAACGATTGACGGAAGAATAGCAGGCTCGGGCAGAAACCTCACCATTAGTAACGCAAACACGAATGCCACCAATGTTGTCGTCAGGATGCAGAACCCGTCCGCATCGGACAGCTCCAACGACATCACGATCAGAAATTGCAATATCCTGGGAAGCGGCAGGACGACATCCCTTGTTGCCATCAGTAACGACAACGGCGCGGGTGGGGTTCCGCTCTCATCCTCGCACAATATCGTCGTTCGCGACAATTACATCGACGGTGCTGTCCACGGTGTCTACATTACGGGATCGGCTCAAGCGAACATGAGTACCGGCGTAGAGGTTGTGGACAATGATTTATCCGATGTTGCCTTGGAGGGCGGGCTCGGTTTCTTGCGGTGGGGAATCCTCGTGCAGTACTCGAACGGGGCGATCGTCTCCGGCAACAATGTTGAGAACCTTGTGGGCGCAAGTACAGCCGACATGCGTGGTATTGCCATCGGGATTTGCAAGAATTCGCTGATCTCCGATAATTCCGTCCATGACATTGACTATACCGGAACCAGCACGCTCAAGGTGTACGGCATCAATCAAACCGGTACGTTTTCTTCCGGTAGCCCGTCTGCAAACACATACGTGAACAACGCAGTTTACGACCTTACCTCAACAGCAACAAGCTCCACATGGAACGTAACCGGCATCAATAATAACGGCGGCTACGGGGATATGTATTACTTTAATTCAGTCTCGCTGACAGGGCAGTTGAGTGGAGGAACGGCTACGGGTCCATCGGCGGCATTCGCCAATGGCAACGGAATTATCAGCACTTCCTCTGACGCCATTGACGTCCGCAATAATATCTTTTTCATGAACGGGTCTGCAACTGGTGCGGCGAAACTCTACTCGCATTACACCACACGGGCTACCTACAGCGGAAGTACACTGAACTACAATGATCTTTATGCTGCTGCTTCCGGTAGTGCGACTGCGTTCGTGGGCAGAATCAATGCGACCGATCAAGCCAGCTTGGGCGCATGGCAGACTGCTTCCGGTGAGGGCGCAAACACCGTGAACGAACTTCCCCCGTTTACCTCCGCAACGGATCTCCATATTCCGGCCGCAACCGTCACTCAGCTTGAGTCCGGCGGAACGCCGATAGCAGGCGTGACAGTGGACTTTGACGGCGACACCAGGAATGTTTCATCGCCGGATATAGGCGCCGATGAATTTGCCGGTACGGCAATAGATCTGACGGGCCCGGGGATTGCATACACAGTTTTGGGAAACACTCCTTCACTGGCGAACAGAACCTTGAGCACAACGATCACTGATGTGAGCGGTGTGGCGGGCGCCGGGAACGCCCCGCGCATTTACTATCGGAAGGGGGTAGCGGGCGCATTCGTTAATGCAAATGCGACATCGGTCATCGGTGACAACTATACGTTCACGATTGACCATTCCGCAGTTGGCGGAGTGACCCCCGGAGATATTATTCAATATTACGTTGCCGCCCAGGACAATGCGGGCACGCCCAATGGCAGTACCAATCCGGCGGGAGGAAGTGGTACCAATCCTCCGGGAACAACCGCTCCGGGATCTCCCAATTCCTACTTTATTCTTGTAGAGATTTCTTCATTCCCGTATAGCGAGGATTTTGAAGGCCCCGCTCCCGATGTTGCTGGAACACGAACGCCTGAGGAGATGCCCTTGGTGTTTGTGGACCACGGCAAGTTTGGTTCGGATGGTACCGAAGTTGTTTCCGGAATAACAAGCGTGATCCCTGAGTCACTCTTTCCTGAAACTCCGAAGGAGCCGGTTGTTGAGATGGCGCCCGTGGTTCCTTCCAACAGTGTTGCCCGGACGACCGGCAACGGATCCGCTCTACGCATGACGGGCGGTCTCGGATGGACGACGGCGTCTGTGGGCGGTGGAATCAACGAATGGGTTCGTGCAACGCCCATCAAGGCATATCTCAATGATGCCCACAGCGGAACGAAAGCGTATGTTACCGAGGATTCCGCGCAGTACAGCAGCAATCACAACGGCGCGTTGTATTCCCCCGTCTTCAATTTGAGCTCGTTTGCCAACGATGCGCAACTGGATTTCTGGCAGAAAGGTGTCTCTGAAACCGGGTGGGATGGATTGGTGGTTGAAGTGTCAACAGACGGAGGTTCGGTCTGGCGACGGGTTGATAGTACGCTCGGAGCAGGTCCGACATTCAGCACGGCCAGCAGTGACTTCTGGCATAATTCAAGCAGTACGAATGGCCCCTTGCCGCCGCCCAAGTTCTCCGACTCCACGGCGGATTATTCCGGAAACACAAATGGCTGGATCAAATCGACCACGACGATTCCCGGAACTGCGGGATTGTCCGACGTGCGCATCCGGTTCCGCTACCAGACCGATGGAAGCGTCGTGCGTGATGGCGTTGCGATCGATGACGTGACACTCGATGAAGGGACCGGCAACGTGAACATCAATGTTGCCAATGACGCCGGATGGAACCTTGTGTCCAATCCGGTCATCGCATCCAATGATTCGGTGCGAGCGTTGTATCCAACCTCCAGCTTTGACTATGGATTTTCGTTTGGCGCATCGGGCTACACACAAGATTACACGCTGGAAAACGGTCCCGGGTTCTGGGCGAAATTCCCGTCCGCAGGATCGTCTGCGATTTCCGGTCTGGCCCGGTCTGCCGACACCGTTACCGTCGCGGCGGGCTGGAATATTCTCGGTTCGCTGTCCTCGGATATCGATACAGCGTTCATTGATGACCCGGCGGGAATCCGCCTTTCGGATTGGTTCGGATATAGCTCCGGCTATTTCACGGCGTCAACCATTGCCGCTGGCAAGGGATACTGGGTGAAGGCCTCCAGTGCCGGTAATTTTGTGTTCTCGACAACGTTTGCCAAGCCGGTAGTGACTGTGCCGGATGTCTTCGAGGGCTTGAGCTCTGTTACAATTACGGACGCACGCGGCGCCAAGCAGACACTTCGCTTCGGTGTTGATAATGGCAGAGTCCAGCCGGCACGATACACCATGCCGCCGTTACCGCCTGCGGATGACGCATTTGATGCGCGCTTCCTTGCCGGTGCAGAGGGAAGCATGGTGCAAACTCATGCAGCCGGAACCGTGGTTTCTATTCCGATTGCTCTCCGGGGTGCGGTCTATCCCGTCAGCGTGGAGTGGACAATCGCCGATGGCGCGATGTATGAGCTGGTGAGCGGTGATGGAGATGTGCGCACGATGCGGGGTGACGGGCAAGCGGAGTTCTCGCAAGCAATCCGGAATCTCGCGGTGCAGTCCACCGGCGTTGACGGCTTGCCCGCGGAATTTGCCCTCTACCAGAATTACCCGAATCCGTTCAACCCGAGTACAAGCATCCGGTTTGCGCTTCCCGTCCAAAGCAGGGTGACGTTGGAAATCTTCAACGCCCTGGGCCAGAGGGTCAACACCTTGGTGAATGACCAACTGCAAGCGGGGTACCATGTGACCGAATGGAATGGAACCGGCAATGGCGGCAATATTCTCGCCAGCGGCGTCTATTTCGTCCGGCTCACTGCAACCGGAACGGACGCGCATTCGTTTACTGATCTACGGAAGTTGATGTTGCTGAAGTAGCGTGGTGTCTTTCAAACGAAAACGGGCGGGCAAATCTGCCCGCCCGTTTTCAATCTCCCCCACTGTGCTGAAAGGGTGTTGCCATGATACGTCGTCCCTCGCTTGCCGCTGTTCTTCTGCTGGTTGCTGCAACAGTATCGTTCGCCGCAGGAACCAAGAACCCTGCTGAACTTGCCAGAACAAAGCCGGTATCACCGGATGTGCGAGTTCCTCTCCCGTCAACAACTTCTGCCTACACATTCGAGGACAATTTTGACGGGGCGAACGACACCACATCGTTGAAAGCACGGGGGTACAAGGTCTATTATAGGGGAACCGGTCCGCAGGGAACAGCGGCGATCTGGTTTCAAGGCAATCCTACCGTGTTTGCCGCACACAATGGACCGACCAACGGATACGTCGGATCCAACTACAACTCGGTAACGGGGGCAAACACTATCGACAATTGGCTGGTGCTTCCGGCCTTGAGTGTGGCCGCAGGTGATTCCATAGAGT
>CAZJYO010000037.1:0-14446 GCA_964550275.1 uncultured Chitinophagales bacterium | reverse complement strand
GCAAAGAAGCGTGCCGAATATCTGTTTAAGGCCGCGGCCGTTATGCGCAAGAAACGGTTTCTTCTGAACGCTATCGAAATTTTTGAAGTAGGGAAAACATGGCCCGAAGCCGATGGAGACGTCGCCGAGGCGATTGACTTTCTGGAGTTCTACGGACGTGAGATGCTTCGTTACGGACAGGATCACCCCGTCGTAAAGAACCCCGGGGAGAAGGGAAAGCTGGTGTATATTCCGCTTGGGGTTGGTGTCGTGATTCCGCCGTGGAACTTTCCCCTCGCGATTCTCGCGGGCATGACTTCCGCTGCTGTGGTCACCGGCAATACTGTTGTACTCAAACCCTCCAGCGATTCGCCGCTCACCGGCTGGCAGTTCATGGAGATCATGGAAGAAGTTGGTCTGCCGAAAGGCGTGATCAATTTTGTTACGGGACCCGGCGGAGCCGTCGGCGACACGTTGATTGCGCACCCGAAGACGCGGTTCATTTCGTTCACGGGATCGAAGGAAGTCGGCATTCATGTGAACGAAGTTGCCGCAAAGGTTCAACCCGGACAAATCTGGCTGAAGCGCGTTGTTGCGGAGATGGGTGGGAAAGATTCTATCGTAATTGACGAAGGCGTGGACCTGGATGAAGCCGCCGCGGGCGTGACTGTTGCGGCATTTGGGTTCCAGGGGCAAAAGTGCTCGGCGTGTTCACGCGTGATTGTCCATGAAAAAGTGTACGACAAGTTTGTGGATTTACTGGCGAAGAAGGCGGATTCGATCACCGTGGGCGATGCATCCGATCAGGCCAACTACATGGGACCGGTGGTGAACAAGAAATCCCACGACAAAATTCTGCAGTACATTGACACTGCGATCAATGAAGGTGGACGTCTTGTTGCAGGTGGAACGACTGCAGGCGACGCTGGCTATTTCATCAAGCCGACGGTTATCGCAGATGTTTTACCGAGGGCAACGATTGCGCAGGAGGAAATTTTCGGGCCTGTTCTCGCGGTGATCAAGGCAAGAAACTTTGATGACGGCTTGAACATAGCGAACAACACGGAATTCGGATTGACGGGTGCAGTGTACACGAAGAACAAGAAGCGACTTAAGAAAGCAGAGCAGGAGTTCTTTGTGGGCAACTTGTACCTGAACCGCAAATGCACCGGGGCTCTTGTGGGTGTTCATCCTTTTGGCGGATTCAACATGAGCGGCACGGATTCAAAGGCGGGTGGCAGGGATTATCTCTTGCTGTTCTTGCAGGGAAAATCCATTGCGGAAAAAACCAAGCGATAATTCTCAACCGAAACATCTGGAGATTTCATGAAGATTCACGAGTATCAGGGAAAAGAGATTCTCAAAAAATATCATGTTCCGATTCCGGCAGGCAGAGTAGCGTTCTCTGTTGATGATGCGGTGAAAGCCGCGCAGGAGCTCGGCGGCAGTGTTTGGGTAGTGAAGGCGCAGATTCATGCCGGCGGCCGAGGCAAGGGTGGAGGCGTCAAAGTTGCAAAGAGTATTGACGAAGTGCGCAGTTACGCGTCGCAGATTCTGGGTATGACGCTCGTGACGCACCAAACCGGACCCGAAGGTCGGCTGGTGAAACGCTTGCTCATTGAGCAAGGAATTAACATCGCGCGCGAATTGTATCTGGGCATCACGCTGGATCGTTCAACATCACGCAACGTCGTGATGGCTTCGACTGAAGGCGGCATGGAGATCGAGAAGGTGGCTGAGGAAACGCCCGAGAAAATTCTGAAGGAATTTGTTGACCCTGCAATTGGGTTTCAGCAATACCAGGCCCGGAAGATTGCATTTGGCCTCGGCCTCACCGGCGACGCGTTCAAAAACGCAGTGAAGTTTCTTTTGAGCTTGTATCACGCGTACGAAGCGATGGATTGCTCCCTTGCAGAAATCAATCCTTTAGTCATAACAAAGGAAGGTGAAGTGCTTGCCCTCGATGCGAAGATAAACTTCGATGACAACGCGCTGTTCCGTCATCCGGATCTCATCGGTTTGAGAGACACGGATGAAGAAGATCCGCTGGAAGTTGAGGCCTCGAAATCAAATCTCAACTACATCAAGCTGGATGGCAACGTCGGTTGTATGGTGAACGGGGCGGGACTCGCGATGGGCACGATGGACATTATCAAGCTTGCGGGTGGCATGCCAGCGAATTTCCTTGATGTTGGCGGTGGCGCAAGCGCGCAAACCGTTGAAGCAGGGTTCAAGATCATTCTTGCCGATCACCATGTGAAAGCAGTCCTCATCAATATTTTCGGGGGTATTGTTCGCTGCGATCGTGTGGCAACCGGTGTCGTTGAAGCCGCAAAGAAAGTGCACGTCAAGGTGCCGATCGTAGTGCGACTCGCAGGAACCAACGCCGAACTTGCGGCGGATATCTTGAAAAACTCCGGATTGAACTTCCTCGTTGCAGGTAGTTTGAAAGAAGCGGCCGAGAGAGTGACGCAAGCAATTAGGAATTGATTAAGAAGTGAAGAGTTAAGAATGATGAGTTAAGAGTTAGATTCGTGTCTTTGTGGCTTAGTGGTGAGATTTTCGTTCAGAATCTACCGCGAAGACACAAAGGCACTAAATGGTGGATTCTATTTGATCAAGATTTGAACCTCAACCCCGCATACGAACCTGTCATCGGACTGGAAGTCCACGCGCAGTTACGCACGAAAACCAAGGCGTTTTGCGGCTGTGCGACCACGTTCGGTGTTGAGCCAAACACGAACGTCTGTCCGGTTTGTCTGGGCATGCCGGGAACACTTCCCGTTCTGAATGCATCGGTTGTTGAATTTGCCATCAGAATGGGACTCGCAACGAACTGCACCATCACCAACCGCTCCATCTTCGCTCGCAAGAATTATTTCTATCCTGATCTTCCCAAGGGCTATCAAATTTCACAATATGAACATCCACTCTGCACAAGTGGGCATGTGGATATTGATCTTGAGGACGGGACCCGGAAGCGCATCGGCATTACGCGCATCCATATGGAGGAAGACGCAGGAAAATCCATTCATGACCTCGGTCCGGAGACGTTTGTTGATGTGAACCGTTGCGGCGTTCCGTTGATTGAGATTGTGAGTGAACCGGATATTCGTTCACCGCGCGAAGCGTATTGGTACGTGTGGAAAATCCGGCAACTGGTAACGTACCTTGGCATCTGCGACGGAAACATGGAAGAAGGAAGTCTGCGCTGTGATGCAAATGTTTCCGTGCGGAAAAAGGGTGAGACCAAGTTCGGCACGAAGACCGAAGTAAAGAACATGAACTCCTTTCGCTTTGTTGAGCGCGCGCTTGAATATGAAATCAATCGGCAAATCCAGGTGCTTGAAGAAGGCGGCAAGGTTGTGCAGGAGACCCGCTTATGGGACGCGAACCAGAATGTCGCGCATCCCATGCGAAGCAAAGAGGCGGCGCACGACTACCGGTATTTCCCCGACCCCGATCTCGTCCCCGTGATTGTAACGGAAGATTGGATTGCGCGGTCTGGAAAAAGACTTCCAGAGCATCCAACGGCGCGAAGAGACAGGTTTGTTGCAGAACTCGGACTTCCGCGCTACGATGCAGATGTCCTCACGACAGAAAAAGAAATTGCCGACTACTTTGAACAAACTCTTGCATCGTTTGGTGATGGAGGAAGAGATCGCGCGAAAGTTGCGAGCAACTGGGTGATGACGGATGTTCTGCGCGTGGTGGGCGAGACGAAAACAAATGTTGCAGAGTTCCCTGTTTCGCCTGTCCGTCTTGCCGCGATGATCAAATTGATTGAAACGGGCGCTATTAGCACAACGATTGCCAAACAGGTTTTTGAAATCATGCTGACTTCGGCTGATGAACCGCAAAAAATCATTGAGGCGCGCGGTCTAGCGCAAGTCTCGGATACAGGCGTCATCGAAGAAGCTGTCGGCCGCGTCCTCGAATCAAACAAAGTTCAAGTGGAGAAATTTCTCGCGGGGAATGAAAAAGTCTTCGGGTTCTTTGTCGGTGAAACAATGAAACTCACCAAAGGCAAAGCGAATCCGAGGATTGTCAATGAAACACTCATCGCAAAACTCAAATCGCTGAAATCATAGGGAACACATGCGCGCAAAAATTATTGCCGGCAACTGGAAAATGAACAAGGACCTGGGCGAGAGCATTCAACTTGTTACCGAACTGAAGGAGGCCCTTGGTTCAAAGAACCCTGCCGTGGAAGTGGTGGTTTGTCCCCCTTTTACAGCACTTGCCGTTGTTGCGAACCTTGTCAAAGGAAGCCGTATCAAACTTGGGGCGCAGAACATGTCCGAGCACAACGACGGCGCGTACACCGGCGAGGTGTCATGGCGTATGCTCAAGTCCGTGGGCTGCTCGCATGTTATCCTTGGTCATTCCGAGCGCCGACAATTCTTCCATGAAACAAACGAGCTCATCAACCTCAAAACAAAGAAGGCACTCGCAAACGACCTCCGGCCGATTGTATGCGTTGGTGAAACGCTGGAAGAGCGTGAAAAGGGCGTTACGAACGATATCATTACTCACCAGGTCGGGGGTGTTTTGGATGGCATCAGTTCGACCGATATGGAACGCGTCGTTGTTGCGTATGAACCGGTATGGGCTATCGGGACGGGCAGAAATGCGACTCCTCTTCAAGCCCAGGAGGTTCACCAGCTCATCCGCAAGGTTATGGGACAAATGTTCGGCTGGGTAGTGGCTGACCGGGTTCCAGTCCAATATGGCGGAAGCGTAAAACCTGAAAACGCGGCTGATATCCTTGCCCAATCTGATATTGACGGCGCGCTTGTGGGCGGCGCTTCATTGACGAAAGACGCCTTCACGTCGATCGTTGCCGCGGTCCGATCCTAACTGCAAATGTAACAGCTTGCCTGAGATTTCTCACCAATTCCTTTAATTTTCGTTGCTTTCAGCCAGTCTTATGATTATATTGGCGGCGAGTAAGTAACCTTCCAATTCGTTCAATAGTGCCGAGAAAATCTCCCACATTGGGCTCACGTACACTGGCTCATTTCTTCCGTTTTGTCCATTCAATCCTTGTATTGTCTCTAATTCTGGCTGAAACGTCATCAGCACAGTATCGTTTTCTTGAAAACGGCACTCCGATTCCCCGCGGCGCAGAAACCGGTTTCCTGGTTGATACGCCCACAAGGGCGAAAATTGATCTCTCAGGACAATGGAATTACTCTGTGGAAGATGGAGCGGCCGGATCGGTACGCTTGCCTGCGGCGTATGATTTTGTTGCGAAGGTCTCCTTCACCCGGAACATTGATATCACGGCGGAGCAGCTGGACAAGTATGACTTCCATTTTGTGATGCTCGGTTCCAACTACAACACGGAAGTAATCATCAATGGCGAGTTCATCACCAACCATGCCGGCGGCTATACCAGTTTCGTTGCCTCGATTCCTCCGAATACATTTCAAGTCGGTTCGAATAATGTTCTCAAGGTCATCACCGATAACCATCTGAACGCGCGAAAATCCATACCTCTTCGTTCGATGGTATGGGGATGGCGCAACTACGGCGGAGTTGTGCGCGACGTGTTCATTCTTTGCACACCGAAGTTGTTCATCCACGATGTCATCCTGCGCGTTCCTGTCGTGCGTGACAGCGTTTCGGCTACCATCACGGCGACGGCGGACATTCATGGCAACCTTCCCGTGTCCGACGGCAAAGAGCAACTTGGTTTTTCGTTTGAGGTCTATGACAAAATCTCCGGACTTTCCGTCGGCAAGAGTCCAATCACTGCTCTGAAAAAACAGGGCAATGATTGGAAGAAGGTTACAAGCGAACTTGTCTTGAATGAGCCCAAGCTCTGGAGTCCCGAATCTCCCGAGTTGTATCTGGTGAAGTGTTACCTCGTTAACGGCACACAACAATCCAAAGAGAAGCCGGCGACGGTGATTGATGAACATGACCTGAACTACGGTATCAGGACGGTGTCGCTGAAGGGCGGCGATATTGTTATCAACGGAAAGAGAACCACGCTGAAGGGAGTGATCTGGCAGGAAGACCATCCGACGTGGGGAAGTTCGTTGCCGTATGAGGAGATGGAAAAGGATGTTGTGTTGATGAAATCGCTGGGAGCGAACGCGGTTCGTTTCGGCGGGCATCCGCCGCATCCGTACATGCTGAACCTTTGCGATCGTTACGGCTTGCTGGCGATGGTGGAGCTTCCGATGGTGAATGTTCCGGCGAATGTTCTCCTGCAGGAGGATTTTCTCGACCTCGCAACAATGACGCTGAAGGAAATGATCACGCGGGACAGGAATCATCCCTCGGTTCTTGGCTGGGGCATCGGCGATCAGCTCGAGTCCGCGAATCCTGCGTCGCGCGGGGCAGTTGAATCGCTTGTCCGCACAGCAAAAGAACTTGATGCGCGGCCCGTGTACTTCGCCTCGCGGTCGCTTCTTGATGACGTGTGTGTTGACCTGGTTGACCTTGCGTGTTACAATGTTTCGGTCAAGGATGCCAAAGTCTTCAAAAAGCAGTTGCAGGAATGGAAAGAACAGCACGGCGACAAGCCTGTCATCGTGAGCCGCGTTGGCGTCGAGGTGGAGCACGGGAATCGTAACGGCTACAGCGATCCGCTTTCATACGAAGCCCAGGCCAAGTTCTATATCCAGCATTTCGATATTATCAAATCCCTTGATTATGACGGAGCTTTTGTTTGGGCGTTTAACGATTGGAAGGGGGATGTGCCTGCATTAACGGTGAGTTCACGCGACCCGTGGATGCACAACCTGGGTCTGGTAAGCGGACAACGTGAAAAACGCATTGCGTATGAAGCCGTTCGTTCGATTTATCGCTCCGAGAAGTTTGTCGCGTTGCCTATCGGCAATTACTCTTCAACAGCGCCAATGATTTATGTACTTGCAGGTCTCGTGGTGCTTATCGGTGTGGCGTACTTCTACAACGCAAGCCGCCGCTTCCGTGAGAACCTGAACCGCTCCATGATGAATTCCTATAATTTCTATGCCGACGTTCGGGATCAGCGCATCGTCTCGGTTATTCACAGCACCGTTCTTGGTATCATTGTGTGCGTTGCCACCGCGATTGTCGCATCATCCATTCTGTATCACTTCCGGCAAAGCTGGGTGCTGGATAATCTGCTCTCGTACATGTTGGTCTATGACAACATCAAGGAGAGCATGGTCTACCTCATTTGGAATCCGCTCAAGTGTATTGCGTATTTTTCGGTGTTGTTTTTTTTGTGCCTGCTCGTGCTGACAGGATTGTTGCTCGCTCTTTCGCCGCTCTTCAAAGCGAGAATGTATCCGTATCACGCGTATGTCGTCGCCATGTGGTCAACGCCGCCGTTGCTCATACTCGTTCCTATCGGGATGATTCTTTTCAGAGTGATGGAAACCAGCATGTATGTTGTCCCGTCGTTTATTCTTGTCGGGGCTCTTCTGCTCTGGGTGTTCTTCCGTCTGCTCAAAGGTGTTTCCATCATGTATGATATCCGCACAGCCCGCGCGTATGTTCTCGGTACGCTTTCGTGCCTCGCGGTTCTCGGACTTGTCTACATGTACTACGACTACACGCAGTCAACGTCAACGTATCTCGCATTCATGTACAACGTAATGATGAAGTCCCAGTAGTCCCATACTGCAGGGCGTCCCATGTATCTTTCAAAACTCGAAATCATCGGCTTCAAATCGTTCGCGTCGAAAACATCCGTGTTGTTCGACAGCGGAATCTCGGCCATCGTGGGCCCGAACGGTTGCGGCAAAACAAACATTGTGGATTCCATCCGCTGGGTTCTCGGTGAACAGCGTTATAGCGCGCTGCGCAGCGAGAAAATGGAAGATGTGATTTTTAACGGCACGAAAAACCGTAAAGCTCTCGGCATGGCGGAAGCATCGCTTGTCATCGAAAACACCAAGGGCATTCTTCCTTCCGAATACACACAGGTCACGATCAGCCGCCGCGTGTATCGTTCCGGCGAAAGCGAATACCTGCTCAACAAGGTTCCCTGCCGCCTGAAGGATATTCTGGATCTCTTCATGGATACGGGTATGGGACCCGATGCGTACTCGGTAATTGAGTTAAAGATGGTCGAGACGATCCTCAGCGACAAAACCGACGAACGCAGGAGGTTGTTTGAAGAGGCCGCGGGCGTTACGAAATACAAACACCGCCGCAAGGCCGCGTACCGCAAACTGGAGAGCGTTCAGGCCGATCTCGTGCGCGTGAACGATATTGTCACGGAAGTCCAGAAAGCCGTGAACACGCTTGAACGCCAGGCAAAGAAAGCGGAACAGTACAACGATATCAGAAGCCGGCTGAAGACGCTGGAAATTGACGTGATGGAGCGCGAGTACGCCCAGCTCCACTTCCGCATCGCGCCGCTGAACGAGAAACTCTTGCTTTCTGCCGAAGATAAGAATCGCATCGATGTTGACCTTTCCCGCGAGGAAGCCGAATTGGATTCATTGCGCTCCGGGATTTCGGAAGTGGAAAAGCGTCTGGCCGAAGCGCAGCGCGATGTCAGCGCTTCGCTGGAACGAATTCACCGCGTTGAAGAAAAGAACCTTGTTGCCGCGGAACGCTCCAAAGTTCTTCACGATAACATCCGGCGCTATGAGAACGAGCAGGCGGAACTCCGATCCGAATTGGAAGCTCTTGAGTCATTGAAGGTTACTCTTGAGCAGAAGATTCTGGAGCTCGGCGTTCAGGAGCGGGATATTTCCGCGACGCTCGAATCCAGCCGGACTGATCTTCTGGCGTTTGAAAAGAACCTTGACGCAAAGAAGGTTGAGCTCCAGCAACTGAATGACCGGACGATCAAACTTGTGCATGAGATTGCCGAACGGAACTCGGAGCAGGAGAGGCGAAAAGGCCGCGCGGAAAATCTGCACGGACGCTCGGCGCATGCCAACGAAGAAACAGCGGCCTACGAAGCAGAAGTGGAACGGTTGAATACCGGCATAGCGGAACTGCTTGCCACCGATCGTCAGTTGCGGAAGCAGTTTGCCGAAGCCGAACTTGCCGTCTCTGCAACCGAAAGCAAGAAGAAATCCCTTGCAGATGAAATCGACCGTCTGAAGCACAAGGAAGTTGATGTTGCAACTGAGATTGAACGCCGTCAGGCGAAAGTGGATTTCCTCAATGGCCTGATCAAATCCCAAGACGGCTTGCCTGAAGCGGTGAGATTTCTTGCCGCTTCGGAAACGTGGAAGCCAACGCGCATGACGACGGTTGCCGATGTCGTCCGGGTTGACGAAAAATTTCGCGTAGCGATGGAATCGGCGCTGGGCGATTTTGCTTCATGCCTGATCGTGGAATCCGCGAAAGAAGCGGAAGAAGCCATGAGCATCCTTCGTCGTGAGGACCGGGGAAAGGCGACGTTTATTTGTCTGGATCGCCTGCCCGCCGTTTCGGCGCACGTTTCTGTTCCCGATATCCCCGGAGTCATTGGCTGGGCTTCCGGAATTTTGAAAAGCGAAAAGGAATTCAAGCCGCTCTTCCAGGTTCTTCTCGATCGCATCGTGATTGTCGAGAATCTGGAAGCCGCATCAGTTGTTGCGCGCCGCATTGCCGGAGTCAGATGCGTGACGCTCGAAGGCGAAGTCAGCACGGGGCTTGGCATTCATCGCGGCGGCAGTAAACGCCAGGATGAGGGTGGCACCATTGGCAAACGGGGTCAACTTGATGAACTCCGCCAGGAAATCGTTGTGTTCACCCGTTCCCTTGATGACCTGCGGAAATCCATTGCCGATACGGTTCATGCGTATGAATCGGTGGACCTGAAGACGCGGACGGACGCCGCCAAAGCCATTGAAAAGGAAATGAATGGCGTTGAGGTGAAGATGGCGCAAATGCAGTTCGAGAAAAAGCGCGCCGAGGAAATCATTGCCAAAAACAGGGAGGATGTTGTTGCCCTTGATGGTGAGATGAAGCAATTGGAAGCGGATATTGCTGAAGCGAGTCCTCTTCTCAATGCCCTTGCTCTTGAGAAAACAGATGTGGAGCGGCGTGTAGGCGCTGCAACCCACGAGTTTGATACGCTCGAACATGAGTGGACTGAACGTTCAGCGCGCGTCAGTGCGCTTGGCATCCAAATGGTGACGCACAAGGCGGATTTACAAACCGCACAGGCGGATCTTCATCGCGCGGGTGAGAATATCGAAGGTACCCATGCGACGATCGCCCGGCGTGAAACCGACATCCGCGCGGCGCAGGATGAAATTGCGGGTGCACAGCTTGTCATCAGCGACAATGAACACATTCTCGGCGGCTTGCGGAATGAGTTGGCGGAACGCGAAGCGGCAAGGTCGGCTGTCGAGAATGAAATGACAACCCTGCGGGAGACCATGCACGGGCTCGAGCTCAAGATCAAAGACGAACGCCGGCATCATGATGATTCCCTCAAAGTTACCCACGAGCTTGAACTCAAGATCGCTGATCTGAAAGCAAAGATCGAGCATGTTCTTGAACGCGCACAGACGGAATTTGAGATGACGCTTGAATTAAAGACGTATCCCGACACGGAGTTTATGGATTTTGCCGCGATGCGCGAAGAAATCCAGAACCTGCGGGACAAGATCAAGACGCTGGGCAATATCAATTTTGCCGCATTCGAGGAATACACAACCGAAAAGGAACGAAGCGAGTTCCTGACAGCCCAACGCAAGGATTTGCTGGAAGCGGAGAAGACCCTTCTCGAAACGATTGAAGAAATCAACGCCACGGCGCAACGGAAATTTCTCGATACGTTTAATCAGATCCGCCATAATTTCATCGAGACATTCAAGAGTTTATTCGATCCGGGTGATGAATGCGATTTGAAACTTGAAGAAGGCGTAGATCCGCTCGAGGCAAAGATTGAAATTGTGGCGAAGCCGCGCGGAAAGCGTCCGACCTCCATCGATCTGCTCTCCGGAGGTGAAAAGACACTGACGGCAACGGCCCTGCTCTTTGCGATTTATCTCGTGAAGCCGAGTCCATTCTGTATCCTCGATGAAGTCGATGCGCCGCTGGATGACGCAAACATTGACCGCTTTACCCGCATCCTGCGCAAGTTCTCGGATAACACGCAGTTTATCGTTGTTACGCACAACAAGCGTACGATGGAATCCGCGAACGCGCTCTATGGCGTGACGATGGAGGAAGAAGGCATCTCCAAGCTGGTGACGGTGCGGTTCAATCAGGCCTCGGAAGTCCGTTCAGCCGAGTTGGTCTCTGCCTGAGACCGCAATGTTTCTGAATTTGTTTGTGCGCTTTGAAGGCGTTATAGCTCCGGATATGTCGGAGACAGGTTTTGCCTTGCATGGCAGTGCGATTCCTGCGGAACAAAACTCGATTCTGAAACAGCAGTGTGAAAGCCCCGGTCCTGTCACCATGACTGCTCTCAATCATTTCCTCGATGAGCAACGCATTGACACTTCGTTTTCTTCCCTTGTTGATCTGTGCCGCCGGCACCACGTTCCGATCACAGTGGTAAGCAATAATTTCGACTACTCCGTCAGGCGAATGCTGGATGCAGCCGGAGTTCCCGCCATCAATGTCGTTGCATATCGTCCGGTCTTCGACGGAGACAGACTCCGTCCGGAGTTTCCTGATCGAAACCCGGATTGTGGCGAGTGCTCCTGTTGCCCCCGCAACATCATGCTGAATAGCACCCCGGACGGAACGTCGATTGCTTTCGTTGGTGCCGGATCATTCGATGGTTGCCCTGCCTCATTCGCGGATATTGTATTCGCACGCGGCGAACTCCAAACACGGTGTCAGCAAAAAAATATTTCGTACCGTGAATTTCGAACCTTGAACGATGTTACTGTCGAGCTCGAACAGCTGCTTCTCAAGCGTCGCATACCCCGGCGAAGAGAGGCCGAGCATTTACGCCGTGCCGTGTTCAGTGCCGAATGAACTCATCATCTGATATATCACAGGCGGTATTCAAGTACCGGAGCTATACTCCCATCCCATTTCTCGTGGTGATGATTATTTTTGCCGCGCCAACTATAACCGGCATGATTCTGGGGTTCATGCTCATCATCCTTGGCGAATTCATCCGCTTTTGGGGTGTTTCAATTGCGGGAAGTGAAACGCGCACCACGGGTCGCGTCGGAGGAACGTATCTCATTACGAACGGACCGTTTGCATACGTCCGCAACCCCTTGTACCTCGGGAATATTCTTTTGTATCTCGGTGTTGGCGTCATGTCCATGGCATTGTTTCCATGGCTGTTGATTATCGCGTTGATATGGTTTCTTGTGCAGTACCATGTTATCGTCAGGCAGGAGGAGCAGTATCTTGCGGCGACATTCGGCGAGGAATACAAAGAGTACTGTGCGCACGTCGGACGGTTTATTCCCCGGTTGACGCCTTACGAAAGCAGGAACCCTCCTCCCAAGCGGTCGACATTTGCGGAAGGACTTGCTTCCGAGCGCCGGACACTGCAGGCAATCGGTATTGTCGTTCTCATCCTGGTGGTGATTTTCGTGTCCGGCTGGAGATGGTTCTGATGCTCAACCGGATTATGATGATTGCCGGTGAGGCATCAGGAGACCTGCATGGCTCGGGTGTTGTGCGTGAATTGAAGAAAGCCGTGCCCGAGTTGGAAATTTTTGGTGTCGGCGGCGACAAGATGGCGCGTGAAGGAATGGAAATCGTTTATCACATCTCCCGGCTTTCCTTCATGGGATTTGTCGAGGTGATGAAGAACCTTCGCGTGATCAGGGAAGTGGAGCAGGAACTGGAAGAGCTTCTTCTCTCGCGCAAGCCGGACGTTGTCGTTCTCATCGACTATCCGGGGTTCAATTTGCGGTTCGCGAAGAAAGTGAAGCGGCTCGGTATCAAGGTGTTGTACTACATCGGTCCTCAGATTTGGGCGTGGCACAAGAGCCGCGTGAAGGAGATGCGTCACTCTATTGACGCGATGAAAGTGGTTTTTCCTTTTGAGGTGGAGTTTTATCGCAAGGAGGGTATTGATGTCGAGTTTGTCGGCCACCCGCTTGCGGAAAGTATCGGTGTAAAGATGTCCAGGCAGGATTTTTTTGAGAAGTGGAACCTTGATCCGCAAAAGAAACTTCTGGCACTGCTTCCGGGCAGTCGAAATCAGGAGATCGAGAAGATATTTCCCGTGATGACCCTTACCGCAGAGGATATTTCACGATCCGGTAAGGTCCAGGTGGCGGTTGGCGTTGCTCCCAACCTTGGAGTATCCGCCCTTCGGAAACACATCTTCAGCGATACGAAAATGACCTTTGTTACTGACGCGACCTATGAACTGATGAAGTACGCTGACGTCGCATTGGTAACATCGGGGACTGCAACGCTGGAAACGGGTTGGTTTTGCACACCGATGGTGATTGTGTATCGAACTTCGACCTTGACGTATTTGATCGGACGGATGCTTGTGGATGTCAACAATATCGGGCTTGTGAACATTGTTGCGGAGAAAGAGCTTGTTCCTGAATTCATTCAGAATGACATGACCCCTCATACACTTGAAGAGGCTCTCGGAAGAATCCTGAATGACAACGGCTATGCGCAGAGGATGCGCGAGTCATTGAGCGTTATCAAGGAAAAACTGGGCGGGCCCGGGGCATCGGCTCGCGTGGCACAAGGAGTACTTCGACTTGCTTCAGCCGCTTAGTTCACCTCGGGTCATAATATTTCTAGCGTCATTCGCGGCCGCGTTTGTTTCCTGTTCAGGTCCCAAAGAAACCTCGACACCGCCACCGCCTTCACCGGCTCCACTTACAAAGGAGTCGCTGTACCGCGCGGGGCACGAGCAGTTTCTAGCAAGGGATTTTGATAGCGCGAGCGTGATGCTGCTGCGCGCTCTTTCCATGGACAGCATGTACCTTGATCCGATGATCGATCTTGCCCAATTGCACTATGATAAAGCCATGAGGGCGAATACCGAATCCCTCAAGAATGACCACTTGCGATCATCGCGCCGTTACTATGTGAAAGCCGAGCAGGCAGGACTGAAAGACTCGGAAACGTACGAGCGTTTGTGTGAGCTCTCTGTTGCGCTGAAAGACGACAAAAGCTTTCTAACGTATGCGAAGAAGAATGCCCAGAAGTATCCTTACGACCGTCAGTTCTTCAATCTCGGCCTGGCCTACTTCAACACAGGCGACTATCAGGGAGTAATTGCATGCCAGAAGGAAGCAGTCGCAAAGTTTCCCAACTCCACATACGCAGGCAGTTTTTATCGCCAGCTTGGCAGAGCGTATGAAAAGGTGGATCGTGATCAGACGGCGGAACGTACCTTTGAAACCGGATTGAAAGCTGTGGACGATGTTGTGGCCAGGCAAAAAGCAGAGAGCAGCGCTTTTGTCTCAACGGCGGAGTACAAACGCTTGATGGACGACAAGGCAGGCATGCTGACCTCGTTGAAAAAACTCCACACGACGTACCGTGAAGCAGCGAAACTCGAAAAGGTTGAAAAGGAACTGGCGAAAGAACAATTGAAGTGAGTCGCCCGCGCGCGCCG
>CAZJYO010000036.1:0-14460 GCA_964550275.1 uncultured Chitinophagales bacterium | reverse complement strand
CGCCAGCGGTCTCGAAGTTCGTGCCGGCCAAATAGTCGCCGATGGTGTATGGAATCACAAAATATCCGTCCGCGAGCCCTTGCATGAGAGCGCTTGCCCCAAGCCGGTTCGCTCCATGATCTGAGAAGTTTGCCTCGCCCAGTACGTACAGTCCCGGGATGGTACTCATCAGGTTGTAATCCACCCATAAGCCGCCCATAGTGTAGTGGATTGCGGGATAAATGCGCATGGGCGTTTCGTAGGGATTCTCGCCGGTGATTTCATGGTACATATCAAAGAGGTTGCCGTACTTCTCGGCGATCTTTTCCTTGCCGAGACGTTTGATTGCGTCCGAAAAATCCAGATAGACAGCAAGCTTGGTTGGCCCGACGCCGTATCCTTCGTCGCAGGCTTTCTTGGCAGCGCGCGAAGCAACATCGCGCGGAACAAGATTGCCGAAGGAAGGATAGCGCCGTTCAAGATAATAGTCGCGTTCCGCGTCCGGAATATCTTGTGGTTTGCGAGGATCATCCTTTTGCTTCGGAACCCAGATGCGTCCGTCGTTGCGCAAGCTCTCGCTCATGAGCGTAAGCTTGGACTGGTATGCCCCGCTTTGCGGGATGCACGTCGGGTGGATCTGCGTGAAGCAGGGATTGGCAAAGCATGCGCCCTTCTTGTACGCCCGCCAGATGGCGGTTGCATTGCTGGCCTTGGCCATCGTCGAAAGATAAAACGTGTTGCCGTATCCGCCCGTGGCGAGCACAACGGCATGACCCGCGTAGCGTTCAAGCGCGCCGGTTTTCATGTTGCGGACGATGACCCCCCGCGCCCTTCCGTTGACGAGCACGAGGTCCACCATTTCGCGCCGGTCATGAAACGTGATATTCCCCGCGCCGATTTGGCGGCTGAGAGCGGAATACGCGCCAAGCAAAAGTTGTTGTCCTGTCTGACCGCGTGCATAAAACGTCCGGGAAACCTGTGCGCCGCCGAAAGAACGGTTGTCCAGCAACCCGCCGTACTCGCGTGCAAATGGAACGCCTTGCGCAACACATTGGTCAATAATGTTGCCGCTTACTTGTGCGAGACGGTACACATTGGCCTCGCGTGCGCGGTAATCGCCGCCTTTGACCGTATCATAGAACAACCGCCAGACGCTGTCGCCTTCGTTGGTGTAGTTCTTCGGTGCGTTGATGCCGCCCTGGGCCGCGATGCTGTGCGCACGTCGTGGAGATTCATGGTAGCACAACGATGTGACCTTGTACCCGAGATCAGCAAGTGAGGCGGCGGCTGATGCACCGGCGAGACCGGTTCCAACGACAATAATGTGATACTTCCGCTTGTTGGCCGGGTTCACCAGTTTCAGGTTGAAGCGGTGGCTGTCCCACTTTTTCTCAATCGGTCCGGATGGTATTTTTGCGTCGAGGTTCATGAGAATATCAGTGCATAAAGAAAAAGTAAACCGGCATTGCCGCAAACGCCAACGGGATCATCAGCCAGAAAAACACCCCTGTTGCATCAATCACCTTGTTGTAACGACCTGTGCGGAGTCCAAGCGTTTGACAGGCGGATTGGAACCCGTGCCGGATGTGATAAGCGAGGAAGACAAGAGCGACTAAATAAAATACGACGTACCACGGATTTTGAAATGCATCGTGGACGATCTCATACATTGTCCTGCCGTCCGGGAAGAAGCGTGATGTTACGAAGAATGTTTTGATATGGACAACGAGAAAAAACAAAACAAAGATACCCGACCAGAACGAAATACGTGATACAAACGAGGCATTGTCGCTGCCTTTGTCCACACGGTACCGCACAGGCCGCACTTTGCGGTTGGCAATCCCAAGCCAGATGCCGAGAAGGGCATGAAGCAGGAATCCGGCGAACAATCCGATCTCCATGGGGCGAAGTAACGGGTACGTTGCCATGAATTCCGCGTACACATCATACGTCGCGCCGCCGTCCTGTTTGAAGAGAAACAAATTGATATACAGATGGACGATGAGAAAACTGAACAGGAAGAAACCTGTAAGCGCCATGACCACTTTGCGGCCGACAGAAGAGTTCAGAAGTCCGAGTGCCTTGTTCATTGCGTTATTTCAGAAGCATGGATTGTGACCCGGGAGGGTGATAGTGACCGTCCGAGAAAAGACGAATGACCTCGAAATCAAAGTACAAAAGAGGAAGAATTAGTGCAACCGGTCAGAGGGGTTCTTGAGTCATTTGTTTGAGTGGGCCTGTGTTGTGTGAACACAGCGATGCGTAGAGCATCTCAAGTTCGTGTGTTCTGTCGCGCAACGACAGGTCTTTTGTAGCTTTCACCATTGCCGCATGTCCGAATCGCCTGCGCAACGAAGGGTCGCCGGCCAAACGTTGAAGTGCCGCGGCAACTCCAGCGGCGTCTCCTTCTTCGACGAGAATGCCGTTGACATTGTCGGTAACGACTTCGGGAATTCCCGCGTGGCGCGTGGAGACAACGGGAAGGCCGGATGCCATCGCTTCGATGAGTGTTCCGGGAATCCCTTCTTTCTCCCCGTCAACGGTCAAGCTTGGGAGGGCAAAGAGGTCTGCATTCTTGTACACATCGTCCAGGTCTTTTGATTCATGAGCGACGTGGCCGCGGAAGACAACAACATCATCCAATCCCAATGCATGAACGCGTGACCGGAGACTTTCCATCATCGGGCCATCTCCTACAATGACCAACTGGAACACGGCACTGTTGGTGTTGTCATCGCGGAGAATCTTCAGTGCATCAAGAACCGTATGGTGTCCTTTCGTGGCAACGAGGTGTCCCGAAATAAGGATGCGGTAGAAGTTCTTCTCATCATAAACGCGTTCCGGATTCAGGAATCGATCGGCATCGGTTCCGTAGTAATGCACCTTGATCTTTGAAGCAGGGCAGCCGATGGCGAGCATGTCGCGTTTCATGTCTTCCGACATTGCGAGGAAGGTGATATTCTCGAAGAACAGGGGGCGCAGATAGCGCAACCCCACGCCGAAGAGCTTTGCCGGAAAAGAGGAAACATCATAGCCGTACGCGGAAACAATAGTCGGAAGACGTGAGCCCCGGATAACGGGAAGCAGGAACCTCGCGTCAACCAGGAAGTGTATGTGAAGCAACTGTACGGAGTTTGCCCGGAGGGTCTCGAGCATCGTTTGCGTTGCCCGGGGTGTAAGCGTTTTCAGGTAGCGGTACGAGAACGCTTCGATTTTCCGGTCCCAGCCGGTCAGTGAATCAACAACAGGATGAATATGAACGTCGGGGTACGGGTGGTCTTCGTTCAGGCGGTGATGGCAAAGGACAATCGGGGTGTGTCGTTGAAGCCCGAGAATCTGATTGCCGATGAATGTCTGGGCAGGCAGAAGCCACCCGCGGATGAAATGAGCCACGCGGGGCTTTTCAAGTTCAACAGCGTGCCGCTTGCCTGTGTGCGGCACAGGCCGCGGACGGGCTGCCGGTATGCGAAGATCAACGTCCGAAGATTGAATCCGACGCCGGGGCGGCATACGTGGATAACTTTCGTTAGAATAGCGGGGAATCGTGTGTCAAAGAGAATGCAAAAGATTCCCAAGAGTTGCAAACATTGCGATTCCGGTTTGTGCTTCCGAGCGACGCGTGACCCGGCCGGGGGTGACACCTATCAAGGGAAACGCAGGGCTTAGTTGGAATGCGCTTTTTCCCATGCGCGAACCTTTGCTTTTGCCGCGTCGAATATCCTCGCGAAATTTTCTTTTCTGATTTTTTCGCTTGCTTCCGGAGTCAGGGCTTTCCAAAGCGGCTCATACATCTCATAAGTCTTGAGGTAGCTCTTTTGCTCAGCAGGAGCGACTTCATCAGTACCGAACAGGAATCTATCGGGATGTTTGTTCATCAGTTCGGCTACTGCCTTGATAGTGGTGTCACTAGCGATGATATACTTGGCGACCTGATCCCATGAAATGTCAAAATACACATGAGACAATGTCGGATCGGTGAGCATATCCTCCATGAAACCGATCTGTCCTTTGATCGGTTGGACAACTCTTCCTAATCCGCAGTGTGCCCAAATGAGCGTTGCCTTGGGGTGACGACGAAAGAGCGCCTTTGTATCCGCAAGGTAATCCTTTGTGTAAGATTTCGGGAATGGCTTGTTGATGTCATTGTGGAAGATGACCGCCAATCCTGATTCCTCGACAAACGTGAAGATGGAATCGAGGGCAGGGTCGCGCAAACTGGCAACGTCCCCGGCCACCTTGCTTGAAACAAACTCCTTGTGAATGGAAAATTCCCCGATGCCGCTGAACACACCGGGGAATGTCAACAAACAACGCTTAATGTGATCCACTGCAAAAATATCCGTGGGGTTAAAGCCCGTGATCATCGGTTCAAAGCGCTTCTTGTCGTTCTCCGAAAGCGATGTGAACGCCATGGCGATGGAGGCATCGGTGAATGAATAATAGTACAGTTTGGCATCGCTATCGAGGTAATAGTTCGGGCGGTCTTCGCCGTCAATGCGATACGACCATTGTTGTTGCAGAGGTATTCCAAAAAGCGCTACCCTGCCGACCTTGTCACCCATGATCTTCAGGAAATCCTTAATCTCCGTGCCGCGTTGTACATAATTCGTCAGATGAAAATGCGAATCATTGGTGAGATATTGGGCTTGAGTTACTGATGCCGTTGCCACAATGGCGAGCAACAACAAGTTTTGGAGGATTCTCTTTTTCATGCCTGCTCCATTAGAGAAGAACATCGGCCCCGAAACTGACCGTTGTGCCTGATTGTCCAGCGGTATAAAATCCAAACGCACTGCCTGTGGGCGATTTATGAATCCTGTTGACGTGAAGATTCACGCGCCAACTGCGGGTTCCGGACGGGTAGTAACTGAGTCCTCCGGTTATTTCCCATGGCTTTCTGCCGAAATGATCATCCAGCATTGTTCCGCCGCCGTGAATGTCGAGATACTTCCCGATAATCATATATGTCACAAAAACGGAAAACGCCTTGTCAACGATCTTGCTTTCGGGGATTGGTCCGGTTGCAAGGAAGTCTGACAGACTTCTGATGTAGAACTCCGCCTGAAGATTGAACCCTCTGTACTTCATGCCGGCGTCGAAGGAAACGATCGCGTAGTCTGATTTCTGCACGGTGACGCCTGGCGCCAGTGCGCCTGTTTCATAAAGCAATACGCCGTCCGACAAGCGAACCTGGGTATTTAGCGGACTGGGTTCGGAAGTCGGGTTGTGCCTGTCGTCGCGGGCGAAGGTTGAGGAGACACCAAAACGTGTGGCAACCTCCTGATGGTCTTCGAGATCACCCAATCCGCCCCGGGGTCCGTACTCGCCCGTGGTCGGCATCCACCAAAGGCTCAAACCGAACGTCAGATCGCGCGTCAACTGCGTTGATTTGACGCCCAACTGACTCAGGTTGTTTCCAAGTGCGGTCTTGTAATAAAACCGGGGAAGTGCTTCACCGGTGGCATAGAGTGTCGCCGTAAATCCCGGACGAAGCGCTTCTTCACCCATCTGCCTGTCGCTTGAAAGCCAGAATGGCCATGTGCCTTGCAATGAGCGAACACCGAGGTTCGGGCCAATGCCGCCGCCGATTGTGATCGCTTTGTGAAAGCTGTACATCAATTGACCGAAGACGAGTGTCTGCTGTGTTGACCCAAGCGACCACACCGAGACATTGTAGCGGAATCGCTTGTCGTAGAAAAAGCCGGTGAGCCAAATGAATGAACGCTGCCACTCAAAGTCGTTCCTCGCGTTGACCGTGCGGATATTTCCGAGATGATCGGTGAATTCTTGTTCGCCGGGCATCTGGTTGATGTATCGGAACAGCCCATAGAAGCTGATATTCAGGCTGACGATTTCGGATTCAAAAATATCAAATCCCTTTGCGGGAGTAAACTCACCCGCAGTGAGATTTTCATACCCTCGTTGGACCGATGCATCTCCTTTGGCAGTATCAACGCGTGTCGTATCCTCAAACACCGTCGGCATTGGTGCTTCATCTTGAGCGATGGCAAATGAAGAGCACACCAACGTGAGAACAAGAATTGAAAAAGCGGGAAGTACCCGGGAAAGCGGACGTGGTATCATAGGATTCATCGAGATAGTTGTGGGAGAAGTTGCATCACAGTTTTCCAAATATAACACAAAGAGCCGATGAGACAAAGGTCATCGGCTCCCGGTGCAAGAAAATCATTGTGCGTGTGACTTACTTTGGTTGAATCATGTATGGGTTTGCATTCAACGCGTTTATGATGTCCGTGATTGCCCTCTGGGCCTTGACGGAATTTCCTGCCGCATCAAGAGGCGGTGCAAATGCCGCAACACCGAACTTGCCGGGCACGACGGCGATAATACCACCACCCACGCCGCTCTTTGCCGGCACACCATTGTGGTAAAGCCAGATGCCGGAATCGTCATAAAGGCCCGCGGTTGCCATCACCGCAAGAACGGATTTCACTGTTTCCGGCGAAACCACCTTTTTCTTGGTGACCGGATTCGTGCCGCCATTGGCAAGCGTTGCGGCCATCATCGCGAGGTTCTTCGCATTGACGTTAATAGCGCACTGTTTCGTGTAAATATCGGTTGATTGAACGGGATCAAAATACATGCGTCCGTATGCAAAGAGCAAATGGGCTATTGCCTGGTTGCGCTGGTTCGTCTCCGCTTCGCTCTTGTACACCGGTTCGTTGACGCCAAGCTGCTCGCCGGCGCAATCACTGTGAATGGCGAGGATCGAGTTCCACTTCTCTTCGTAGGTGTTACCCTTCACGAGACTGGTGGTTGCGATTGCACCGGGATTTACCGCTGAATTGATTTCCTTCCCGCGCATGCGTTCAACAGCGACGATCGAGTTAAATACTTCACCTGTTGCGTCCACACCCACCTTGTCTTCAATCGCCTTCGGTCCCATTTCTTCAACCACGCGGGCAAGAGTGAACATCTTGGAAATGGACTGGATCGAAAAGCGCGGATCAACGTCTCCCTTTGTGAATACCTGTCCATCAGCAGTCACAAGGGCAATGCCGAAGTACTTTGAATTGACTTCAGCAAGCGCCGGAATGTAATCGGCATTTTTGCCTTCGGTGATATTTTTGCATTTTTCGTATGCGTTATTGACGGCCTTTTCGATATCGGCCTTTGATTGCGAGTGCGAAGGCGAAAATCCACCGACGACGAACAGCAGTACGCCAACGACCACCCAAAGCTTGGACATCATAATAGTACCGCTCCTTTCGAACTAATTGAAATGTTGACTTACGTAACGAATGAATAGTACTAACGACTTCCATCGCACGCCTCTGCAGCGTCGGCAAACGGTGCCGCGGAGGGAAAAGAATTAGTCGCGGTAGAACGCTTGCGCGAAGTTATACTTGAACGAGAACTGCACCTTCATGATATCCGATTTGTATCCCGCAACTGTTGGGCTTCCAAAATTTTGTCTGTCAGCCCATTGGAATTCCCCGACGATCATGACATTCTTTGCCGGATAATAGATCAAGTTGCCGAGTGCATAGTTTCCCTTTTTGAACGCGGTCGGTGATTGGCCGTCACTATTATCGATGTCAACCATCGAATAACCGATTGTTGAAGCGAATTGGTCACTCCAGGTGTGCTCATAGAACGCCACGACGCCAAGAATTGGCAGGGCAACGCCCTCAGGGATGGTATCTGTCGGAGTTGCCGGGTTTTTAATGGCTACATCCACCGGAGCATCGTTCATGTAGTTTTGAATGCCTTCACCATACAATACCGAAAGGCGGATGACGTCTTTGCTAATATTGATGTTTGAGCTGAGGTTAACACCCCAACCCAAAGCGTCTCCATTAAGGCGGGAATCAGGCGTCGGAGAAACATCCTCCCACTCCATCCAACGGAGAATTCCTGCTCCTTCGACATAACCGAAGTCTGTCTTTGCGCGATATTCAGCCGAGAAATCCGGCAGGGGAAACCGGGCTTTGACATTTTGCAGTTCGATACGGTCCGCGTAGTTGCCAAGGTCGGCACTCGCTCCGGGTCTTTCCAAAGCAAACGTCAACTGATTTTCATCCATGATGGGCATCCAGCGAACCTGGACATTGCGGAAGAATGCCATGCCATTTGGTCCCCAATATTCAACAGAGTTCGGGAACACATCGATATCCATGAACGGGCTCCAGTACTGTCCTGCACCGAAGCAACCAAGTTGTCCGTATGCATGGCGCAACCGGATTGTTGTTTGTCCCGCATCAACGCCGGTACCAAAAAGTTCAAACTCGAATTGTGTATAGAGTTGGCCCAAGTCTGTGGGCGTCCAGGACTTGACGCCGAGTCGTGTCTGACGAACGCTGAAAAATGCGTTTCCGTCCGGACCAAACTCGTTTTCAAACGATGGAAGTTTCGTCGGTCTGACGACGTCAAACCAATCCTTTTGGATTTGTTTGAAGTTATATCCCGCATCCATCATCGCGAAACCGTAGATCTCAAAGCTTTTATCCTTTGGTGGATCCTGGGCGAACGCGTTGAGAGACACAAGAAGAGTAATCGCAACTACGAGCATTGCTTTCATACGATTCACGCTCCGTGTACTTGATGATTGAGAAGGTAGTGGTTGGACAAGTTAAGGCCGTTGTGAAGTTCAACCTTGGAAGTGACGGTACATGATAGAGAAACTACCCCAAAAACACAAAAAAAGGTTTTCGACCTTGGTAAGCCGTTAATGAAAATAATCAGTGCTTATGGGTTTTGGAATGACAATGGTTTCGATCGGACATGATTTTTGTCATGTCCGCGGGCTTCTTGCGGGAATATCAGGTAAACACCTTGCCGGAGGAGATTTCCTGCTCTTTATATTGGAGTTGGTACAATTTGAAGTAGATTCCGCTTAACGACAGCAGTTCCTGGTGAGAGCCCATCTCGCGAACTTCCCCCTTGTGCATGACAATAATCTTGTGCGCATTCTGAATGGTGGAGAGACGGTGGGCGATGACAATGGATGTCCGGCCCTGGAGAAGCTTCCGGATGGCGTTCTGGATGAGCCGCTCGGTTTCGGTGTCAACGCTGGAGGTGGCTTCGTCCAAAATCAGAATGCGCGGGTGATGGGCAAGCGCACGCGCGAAGGAGATGAGTTGCTTCTGTCCAACGGACAATGTAGCGCCTCGTTCCTTTACTTCTTCATCATACTGTTTTGGGAGTCGTTCGATAAATGTATGCGCGCCGACGACGCGGGCCGCTGCTTTCACGCGGTCCAGTGTAATGGCGTCGTTTCCCAGACTGATGTTACCCTTAATGTCGCCCGAGAACAAAAACACATCCTGCAGAACGACGGAGATATGTTTTCGAAGGTCGCTTTGGGAAACATCCTTGATGTTGAACCCGTCAACAAGAATCTCTCCTTTCTGAACATCATAAAATCTCGCCAGCAAGCTGATGATGGTGGTTTTGCCGGCGCCCGTGTGCCCGACGAACGCGGCTGTTTCGCCGGCGCGAATCGTAAATGACACATCCTTGAGAACCCAATTGATGTTTCCTGCCGCGTCGGGAGTCGGGTCATAGGCGAACCAGACATTCCGGAATTCGATGTTGCCGGTCATGCTCTTGAGCGGCACGGGGCTTTCCGGCTCACTGACAAAAACATCTTCGTCCATCAGCTTGAACACGCGCTCCGACGATGCCATCGCTGTTTGCATGATATTGTACTTCTCGGAGAGATCTCTGATAGGACGCCAGAACATTTCATTGAACTGGAGAAAGGCAATCACCGTGCCCAGCGTGATGGATCCACCGAGCGCGTCCAGTCCGGCGTACCAGACGATAAGTCCGACGGCAATAGCGCCGATAAGATCGACGCCGGGGTAAAACAGTGCGTAGTAGAAAATGGAACGCACGTTCGCGTCGCGGTGAAGTGCATTGATGGAGGCGAACTCGTTGTAGGATTTCTTCTCGCGGTTGAAGACCTGATCCACGAGCATGCCGGTGATGTGTTCCTGCATGAAGGTGTTGATGCGCGCGACGTGCAGGCGGACATCGCGGTATGCTTCGCGCGCTTTTTTTCTGAACAGGAACGTGCCGTAAAACAGTAACGGGAGAACGCTGAGCGAGACCAGCGCCAGTTGCCAGTTCATGCTGAACATAAAATACAGAATACCGATGATGGTGAACACATCGCTGAAGACCATCACGATGCCGGAGGAAAACATTTCGTTCAGCACTTCAACGTCGTTGGTGACGCGCGTTATCAGGCGTCCGATGGGGTTGCGATCGTAAAACCGCAGGCCGAGCCGTTGGAGATGTTCAAAAACCTGCATCCGGAGATCGAAAATGGTGCGCTGTCCGATCCATTGCGTCAAATAGGCGCTGACATACTGCACCAGTCCCCGCAGAATCATGACTGCGAGGAACAACAGCGTGGTCATCAGGAGGCCGTGCGAGTCTCCTTGCGCGATGTTTTCATCCACGGCAATCTTGATGAAATACGGCCTGATGGCCTCCATGCCGGACACAATGATGCTGAGGAAAATGCCCGCAACCACGTGCCACCGGTACGGACGAAGATACTTCAGCAGGCGGCGCATCAGCCGCGCATCGTATGCCTTTCCGAGAACTTCTTCTTCCTGCATCTGCTACAATTCTTCCAGTTCTTTTTCCAGCAATTGCTTTCTGTTCAATTCCGCGTACATGCCGTCGCGGGCGACAAGCTCGCTGTGTGTTCCTTGTTCGGCAATGACGCCATCGTTCAGCACAATAATGCGGTCGGCGTCCTTCACCGTGGAAATGCGGTGGCTGACAATGATGCTTGTTCTGCTCTTCATCACGCCCCGAAGGCGCTTGAGGATTTCTTCTTCCGTCTCAGTGTCAACGGCCGAGAGAGCGTCGTCAAGAATAAGGATTGCGGGTTGACGCATTACGGCGCGTGCAATACTGGTGCGCTGTTTCTGTCCGCCGGAAAGCGTGATGCCGCGTTCTCCAAGCATTGTTTCATACTGATGGGGGAAATCGTTCACGTCACGCGCGATCTGGGAAATATGCGCCGCTTCAAGAATCTGCGCCGCAGTTCCACCATCAACTCCGTACGTAATGTTCTGTCCGAGTGTGTTGGAAAAGAGGAACGTTTCCTGTGGTACGTAGCCCACATGCGATCGCAGAATGTGGAGGGGAATACTCCGGATGTCCACGCCATCAATGAGGACCGTTCCCTCTGTTGCGTCATACAATCTTGGAATAAGACTGACCAGCGTGCTCTTCCCGGAGCCGGTGTGTCCGATGACGGCAAGCGTTGTTCCCCGCGGTATTTTCAGGGTAATGTCCGACAGTGCCGGTCGTTGCACCCCCTTGTGCGTGAAACCAACGGAGCGGAATTCGATCTCGCCCTGAATTGAGGTGATGGACGTGTTCGTGTTTGCCGTGTCTCTGATTTCAGGTTCGGTATCAAAAATTTTTGCAAGGCGTCCCATCGAAGCCGCGCCTTGTTGAAGGATGTTGATGACCCAGCCGAAGGCGATCATCGGCCAGATGAGCATCAACAGATATCCAAAGAAAGCGCTCAAGTCGCCGATGGTCATGCGTCCTTCAATCACCCATGTGCCGCCATAGTAGAGAGTGATGATGAGCGAAAAACCCACGAGCAGGAACATCAGCGGCCACATGATGGACTGTACCCGCGCAAGAACGAGGTTCTTTCCGAGATATTCCCAGCTTAGCGTGCGGAACAGCCCCGTTTCATACTTCTCGCGAACATATGCTTTGACAACACGGATACCTGAAAGATTTTCCTGCGCGCGCGTCGTCAGATGAGCATAGTGTTCCTGCCGGTCCTCGAATTTTGCATGCACTACCTTGCCCAGCCGGTACACGGCGTAGGAAACCAAGGGCAGCGGGATCAGCGCGAGAAGCGTGAGCTGCCAGCTCTTGTACAGCATGATGCTCAATACCATCGTGAAGGTCATCAGCGTGTCAACCGGATACATGATGCCGGGGCCGAGAGAGTTTCTCACCGCGCCGATGTCATTCGTCGCGTGCGCCATGAGCCCGCCAGTCGAACTGTTTTGGAAAAAGGAGAGAGAAAGCTTCTGAATGTGGGAAAGAAAGTCGTTACGGAGGTCGTACTCGATTTTCCGCGACACGACGATGATCGTCTGGCGGGTGAGGAACGTAAAAAATCCTCCGATGAGGGAGAACCCGACAATCAGCAGGGCATAGCGCGTGATTGCAGGGCCATCCAACGTGCCGGCGTCAAGTCCGGTTTTGAGCTTATCAATGGCATTGCCGACGAACAGCGGTTGGGCGACATTGAAAAGATTGCTGGCAACAACAGTAAGCAGACCCCAAACCAAGGTGGAGCGATAGGCCTTGAGGTACGGCACCAGCCGTAACAGTGGTTTCATCCGTTATCCGATGATTTCAAACCCGGTGTACCGGTGCAGGACCTTCGGGATGACAATCTTTCCTTCTGGTGTTTGATATTGTTCGATGAGGGATGCGACGACGCGCGGGAGAGCAAGTCCGGATCCGTTCAGCGTGTGTACAATCTCCGGTTTCCCGCCGCCGTCAGGGCGGTAACGAATGTTCATCCTTCGGGCTTGATATGACTCAAAATTGCTTACCGAGGACACCTCGAGCCAGCGTTGCTGACCCGGCGCCCAGACTTCAAGATCGTACTTCTTTGACTGCGTGAACCCGAGATCGCCGGAACACATCAGGAGAACGTGATATTGCAAACCAAGTTTTTGGAGAAGTTGTTCCGCGTCGGCGCGAAGCAATTCAAGTTCATCGTATGATGAATCGGGGTGAACGAATTTCACCAGCTCTACTTTGTTGAACTGGTGAACTCTGTTTAATCCGCGAACGTCCTTTCCATACGATCCCGCTTCACGGCGGAAACATGGCGTGTACGCGCACAAGCGAATAGGAAGTGCGTTTGACGCAAGAATTTCATCGCGATAGAAATTTGTTACCGGAACTTCCGCGGTCGGCACAAGATAGTAGCCGTCGCGGTCGGCCACATACATCTGATCTTCCTTGTCGGGAAGCTGTCCGGTGCCTGTCGCGCTTGCCGCGTTGACCATCAGAGGCGGAAAAATCTCGGTGTATCCGCGCGCTGCGGCCTCATCAAGAAAGAAATTGATGAGCGCGCGTTCCAGTTGGGCCCCCTTTCCGACATACACAGGAAATCCCGCCCCGGTGATTTTCGTTCCGCGTGCAAAGTCGATGAGATTCAGCTTCTCGATCAGCTCCCAGTGCGGTTTCAGAGGAAAGTCCGTTTGCAGCGGTGTTCCCCATGTTGAAACAACCTTGTTCTCTGCCGGGGTCTTTCCGACGGGAACAGAAGGGTGGGGGATATTCGGAATTTGAAGAAGCGTCGAACGCAGTTGTTCCTCGACTCCTGCGAGGGGTTCGTCGATGGACTTAATTTCATCCGATACAGTCTTCATTTCCGCGATAAGTGCGGAAGCATCTTCGCCGCCTGCCTTCATTTTTGCAACCTGGGCCGAAACGGTGTTCTTGCGGCTCTTGAGCGTTTCCGTTTTCTGTACAAGCTGACGACGTTGTTCATCAAGACGGAGAGCGTCGTCAATTCTTGCCGGGTCTTCCCCTTTTTTGCCGACGCCTTCGCGCACCGCATCAGGGTGTTCGCGTATAAATTTCATATCAAGCATAATGTCTTATCGTTTCGCTTTATGTGTCGATTGAATTGGCGGACTATCCGCGGCCCAACCGGCCGATCGCGCCATCTGGTTCTTGAGTATCGAAATACCTTCATCAACACCTGCCGGACGCAAACCAAGTTCCACTTCGGCCCTGAGCGTCACGAGTCCGGACTTCAACGGCCGTGGAGCAGGCTGTTTCAGCAGTGATGTTTTCACCGGCGTAATCAATGCTTCATCGAAACCAAAAATACGCGCAAGCCGTCCGGCAAACTCGTAGCGGCTCACGATGTCACGCCCTGCGATATGATACAATCCGGTTCGACCAAGCTCAATGGCGCTCGCTATTGCATAGGCAAGGTCATCAACAAGCGTCGGATTTCCGGTTTGATCATCCACAACGCGAACAGGCAACTTCTTGCCAAGACTTTCCACAAGCCATAACGCAAAATTTGATTTAACACCCGGCGCGAATCCATATAATACCATCGTTCGGAGTATCAGGTGGGGGATGCCTGATGTGCGGACAAGATTTTCACTCGCAAGCTTTGATTTGCCGTAATAGCTCAAGGGTTCCGGACGGTCGTTCTCCGAGTAAGGGCCTGACTTTCCATCGAATACATAATCCGTGGAAATGTGAATGAGCTTCCTGTCATTGACTTTTGCCGCGTCAACAAGATTCTCCACGCCGTCCACATTGATTTTCCATGCGAGCTCGCGTTCTGTTTCACATGCGTCCACATTGGTCATTGCCGACGCATTGATGATAACGTCGGGATTGAACGAAGAGACAATCTGCTTCACATCCTTTTTTGATGTGACGTCCAGTTGCGTATAGGTTGCTGTATGAACCGGCCGGACAGGT
>CAZJYO010000035.1:12409-14595 GCA_964550275.1 uncultured Chitinophagales bacterium | reverse complement strand
TCGGTGTCGTAGATTTCCGACCAGAGATCATATCCCTCTTTTGTGGAAACGATCCGCGGTGGGGGTTTCTCAGTCATGGTTTTCCATCCGCTTGTAAATGCAGAGTTCAGTCGCGCAACCGGCTTCTTTACGAAGCGCGTCATCAATACTCTTGAATCCTTGTTCAACCATGAAATGAGTGTTCTTGTTTTGTGGAGGACGTACTTAGGGAGTTAGAAAACTACGGGAAGGCTTTGATCAAACTTTGAGTAATCTACGCCATCACGTCTGAAAGAAACAAGAGTAACTCCATCCGTCGCAGGAAAGTGTCCCAGTCGTTTCCTGCCCTTCGCGCACAAAAGGCGGTGAGGCATTCCCTCACCAAACGAATGAAGCGATTGTTGTCTTTGAAAAACTATGGAACATCAAGCAGAAACACAACGGGGGTAGTGACTCAGAATCGATGTTCATTCAAACAGATATGTGCAGGACGTTCAATTGAACGTCCCTACACATACTAATTGTGCGGCAATGTTCCCCATTTTCTGAAATGCGTCACTACCATAAGGTATCATCCTCATTGCTTCTTCCCTCATTTTTGGTATCTTTTTTCAAATTCCCTGTCACAGAACGGACCAGCCCTTGCAAAACCAGCCCGTCAGTCAGCCGTCCAAAAAGCCGTTTGCGCCGTACATTTCCCCCTCGCAAAACATCCTTGAGTTCACCACCAGGGGAGTCCTGTTGGGGGCAATCCTCGGGATTGTCTTCGGGGCGGCATCCGTGTATCTCGGACTTCGTGTCGGGTTGACAACATCGGCCTCGATTCCCATCGCGGTTATGGCGATTACCATTCTCAAGAAGATGCGTGGTAATACGGTTTTAGAAAACAACATTGTGCAAACGGTCGGCTCGGCGGGCGAATCTGTAGCAGCGGCGGTCGTTTTCACCGTTCCCGCATTGATCTTTCTTGGGTTCCCGCTTCAAATGTCAATTACACTGCTTATCGCATTTACGGGCGGCGTGCTTGGCGTGCTCATGATGATTCCGCTTCGCCGGTATCTCATCGTGAAGGAACATGACACGCTTCGCTTCCCTGAAGGCACGGCATGCGCGGAGATTATCAAAGCGGGTGAAGTCGGTGGAACATCAGCGGCAAAGATTTTCAAAGGCATCGGACTTGGCGCGGCGTGGAAAGGAATGTCGTCGCTCTTTGGCTTTTGGAAGCCGTCGGTTGGGAAGGACATCGGTTTTTATCCCGGCTCTTCGGTTGGCATGGATGTCGCACCGGAACTCATGGGCGTCGGGTACATCATCGGCTGGCGCACGTCGCTGCTCATGGTGGGCGGCGGGTTGATGGCTTCGTTCATCATTTCCCCGATTATCTCTTTTATCGGCAGTGTCGCCACAACATCGATTTATCCGGGACCAATACCCATCAGCGAGATGAGCACGTACGATATCTGGCGTTACTACATCAAGTATATGGGCGCAGGTGCGGTTGCAACGGGCGGTATCATAGGGCTCTTCAGAGCATTCCCCGCGATTTGGGATTCTCTGAGCGCTTCCATAAAACAGCTTACAGGCGAAGGCGGCGGCAATAAGAGCCACGTACATGTTGAGCGCACTGAACGCGATACGCCAATAACCATCGTTGGACTCGGATGTATCGCGCTGATTATTTTCATCTGGCTTGTACCTACATTCCGCGTGAATGCTCTGGGCGCGTTGCTTATTGTTGTGTTCGGATTTCTGTTCTCGGTTGTCTCTGCGCGCATTACGGGAATCGTCGGCTCATCGTCAAGCCCTCTTTCGGGAATGACCATCGCTGTGCTGATGGGAACATGCTTGATTTTTCTTGCGGTAGGTTGGACAGGCGAAACATATACATATCTTGCTCTCGTCATCGGGGCGACGGTGTGCATCGCAATCAGCAATGCTGGAACAACGGCACAAGACCTTAAGACCGGACATCTTCTCGGCGCGACTCCAAGCGCACAGCAATTGGCGATTCTTATCGGCGTGGTAACATCGGCGGCTGTTGTCGGCGCAACAATGCTTCTGCTGAATGAAAGCCAGGCAAAGGAAATTCCGGTTGCAAATCCGTTCGCAGCACCTGCGGCAGTCTTTGATAGAGCGGAAGAAATGGAGGGACGCGATGGGAAGACCTACAAGTTGGTGAAGGTTGTTGGAATGGAAGGCATTGAGCC
>CAZJYO010000035.1:0-12399 GCA_964550275.1 uncultured Chitinophagales bacterium | reverse complement strand
CATGGCGGTTCTCATTGGGGGATTACTTGAACAGAAATTACCGTGGGGACTTATCATGATTGGCGCGTGCATCGCGCTCTTTATGGAACTGCTCGGATATCATTCGCTCACATTTGCCGTGGGTGTCTATCTGCCGCTTTCATCCACACTTCCGATTTTCATCGGTGGTCTCGTACGTCGCGTTGCTGACCATGTATACAAACGCGAACCGGATTCTGCCGAGGAAAGTGAAGGCACCTTGCTCTCATCCGGGCTGATTGCCGGTGGCGCGCTGCTCGGAGTGTTTGGCGCGTTCCTGAATTTCATCCCGGGATTTGTTGATGAAGAAACCGGACTTCCGATGCCGCTGGCCGTCGGATATAAGTATATGAAGTTCCTCTGGGACACCGATGTGGTTGCAGTGGTGATGTTCGCGATTCTTGCGTTCATGTTGTACAGAGGAGCGGCGGGAAAGAAGACCGCGTAGGGGCTTCCCCATGGAAGGGGAGGGCATGCAAGTGACGGCAGTGCATGCAGTAACCTCAACCTTAAGGTTGAGGTTACTGAAAGAAGATCTCGGCACTCACTCAGCCCGACTCTGGACTGAGTCAAACGCAGGCGTTGGGAAGTGATGGCACATACACACAAAAAACACTTTACACTTGATGAAGCGCGGAAAGAACTGACAATGGTTCACGCGCTTGCCAGCAAGATGCAGGAGCTGAAGGTTGCGCTAACGGCGAAGGGCTGGGATGTGTACCGCCACCAGTATTTCGGCGGAATGGGACCGAATGGCTCGGGTGCGTTTCCTCCGGAAGTTGAAACGCTTGTGGAGATCGTGAAAAGCTTTGATCAGCGGGGAATTCTTGTGAAGGATTTGGACGCTGGGTTGATTGACTTTCCGCATCTGCGGGAGAACGGAGATGAGGTGTACCTTTGTTGGAAAGTGGGGGAAGATGACATTGAGTTCTGGCACACCATTGACGAGGGGTTCGCGGGACGGAAGAGTCTTGACGAATTGTGAGGGGCGAGCAATTCTTCAGGTTAAACCACAGTCTCTCTCAGGTTGTCGAACTGAGGATTGGGAAACAATACCCGGAATAAAGACGTTATGAACTTTGACGGGCTTTTTATGACACAGGGAACGCGCTATTGAAAAAATACAAGTCATTGATATGGATTGCGGGGTTCGTCGCGGTTCTTGTTGTTGGCGGATTCATTCTCCTCAACAAGAACGGCGATAAGGATGTGACCTACCGTTTTGAAAAGATTGATCGCGGCGATATCGTCGTGAGTGTGAGTGCGACGGGAACACTGAACGCCGTGACTACCGTGCAAGTTGGTTCACAGGTTTCGGGGACGATTGCAAAACTGTATGCAGACTTTAATGATATAGTGAAGGAAGGCCAGTTGCTCGCCCAGCTTGATCCGACGTTTCTGCAGGCGACGGTGAACGAGCAGCGTGCAAACATGGACAGGGCAACCGCACAGGTTCGCGAAGCGCAACGTACGTTTGAACGAACATCCGATTTGTTTTCAAAGACACTGGTGTCCCAGGCCGACATGGATGCGGCGACCACTGCGTTGGAATCCGCGAAAGCGTCATTGCAGCAGGCGACAGCCGCGTTTGAACGCGCGCAGGTTAATCTGCGCTACGCAACAATACGCACGCCGATCAGCGGTGTGGTGATTTCGCGCAGTGTTGACGTCGGCCAGACTGTCGCGGCAAGTCTTTCCGCTCCTACACTGTTTGCCATCGCGAACGATCTTCGCAAAATGCAAGTGCAAGCCAGTGTTGACGAAGCGGATATCGGACAGATCAAACCGGGTCAGCACGTAACATTCCGCGTTGACGCATTCGCGGAAGAAGAGTTCAAAGGCGTTGTCAGCCAGATTCGTCTCGCCCCGACAATTACGCAGAATGTTGTGACATACACTGTGATCGTGGACGTGGATAACCCGAAACAAAAGCTGATGCCCGGCATGACTGCTACGTTGACGATTGAAGTCGAGCGGCGTGAAGGAGTTCTTCGCGTTCCGGTTCAGGCAACGCGGTTCACTCCCCCCGTGGATGAAGCGAAAAAGGAGATTGTAGAGGCAGGACGTGGGGCAGACAGTTCTTCGGGCCAACGGCGTGAGATGCGCGGCGAAGGCCGCATGCGCCGTGGTAACGGAGAAGGCGGACCTCCTCAGGGAAGAGATGGCGAGAGAAGGCGTGTTGGGCGCGGCCGTCTCTGGATTATGAAAGATGGTTCACCTCAGCCGGTGTTTGTGCGACGGGGAATTCAGAATACGCAGTTCGCCGAGATTGAGTCACAGGACCTGAAGGAAGGCGATGAGATTATTGTGGGCATTATTGGAGGAGCACAAGCGGCCGGACAGGGGCAACAGCAGAATCCATTCATGCCGCAGCAAATGCCGCGTGGCGCTCGCAGAGGCTTCTAAATGCAGTTCATCGAGACCGTACGCATAGCAATCAATTCTCTTCTGCGTCAGAAAACGCGCGCATTGCTCACGATGCTCGGCATCATCATCGGCGTTGGCGCAGTGATCGCGATGGTTGCAATCGGACAAGGCGCACAAACTGCGGTGCAGGCACAGATCGCGAGTCTTGGAACGAACGTTCTTATTTTGTTTCCTGGTTCAACGATGGGTGGTGGTGCAAGTGCCGGCGCAGGAACGGGACAAACGCTGACGTTGAACGATATCGAAGCAATTCGCCAGCGATGCCCTGCTGTTGGCGCTATTTCTCCATCAACAAGGACAAACCGCCAGGTCATTGCGGGAAATCTTAATTGGAGTACATCCATCCAGGGTGGAAACACGGAATACTTTGAAATCAGGGATTGGCGCCTCGCGGAAGGGGCGTTCTTTGGTGAGTCTGACGTGCGTGGCGCCACCAAAGTCGCTGTCATTGGACACACCGTTGCGCAAGCTCTGTTTCCGAACCAAAGCCCGGTGGGCCAGACCATACGTATTGCAAAACTCCCGTTTCAAGTTGTCGGCGTTCTTGCGCCCAAGGGACAAAACGCGATGGGGCAAGACCAGGATGACATCATCGTGGTTCCGTTCGCAACGGCTCAGCGCAAAATTCAGGGTATCGATTTTGTGAGCATGGCGCTATTGTCTGCCGTGTCCAAGAACGCAATCGGGGAAGCGCAGGAACAAGTAACAGAGGTTCTGCGCATCCGTCACAAGTTGCAGGATTGGCAGGACAACGACTTCACGATCCGCACGCAGACGGATATCGCATCAACTGCGACCGCAACATCAGGCATCATGACGACGTTGCTTGGAAGCATCGCATCGGTTTCGCTTGTTGTCGGCGGCATCGGCATCATGAATATCATGCTCGTGTCCGTCACAGAACGGACGCGCGAAATTGGTATTCGCATGTCCATCGGCGCGCGGCGGCGAGACATCCTTCAACAATTCCTCATCGAGGCAATCATGCTGAGCGTTCTCGGCGGACTCATCGGCGTTGGCATTGGGATGGGCGCTTCGAATCTCATTTCCAGTATTGCCGGGTGGCCTGTGTTTATTTCCGCCGGTTCGGTGGCGCTGGCATTCTTTTTCTCCGCTGCTGTCGGATTGTTCTTTGGCTACTATCCTGCACGAAAGGCATCCAAGCTCAGTCCGATTGACGCACTGCGTTACGAGTAATCTTCCCTGTAGGCTTCATTGAGCACATTCACTCTTCAATCAGAGTACAAACCTTCCGGCGATCAACCTGATGCTATTCGTCAACTGAACGAGGGCGTCAGCCGCGGCGACCGGTATCAAACGCTTCTCGGCGTTACGGGAAGCGGAAAAACATTTACGGTCTCGAATGTCATTGCGAAACAGAATAGACCCGTGCTCGTGATGTCCCACAATAAAACCCTTGCCGCGCAGTTGTACGCGGAGTTCAAGGGATTCTTTCCGAAGGACCGCGTCGAGTTCTTTATCAGCTACTACGACTATTACCAGCCGGAAGCATACGTTCCCACCACCGATACCTACATCGCCAAGGATGCATCCATCAATGATGAGATTGACCGGCTTCGTTTACGCGCAACAAGCGCGCTCATCGGCGGTGACCGCAACGTGATTGTTGTCGCGTCGGTAAGCAGTATCTATGGCATCGGCGCGCCGGAAGAATGGGCAAGCCAGCTCGTTGTTGTGCGCAAAGGTCAGACGATCGAGCGGAATGCGCTTCTCAGGAAACTCCTCGACATTTACTACATCCGTAATGACTTTGAGTTTGTCCGAGGTACAATGCGTGTCCGTGGTGATGTTGTGGAGGTGATTCCCGGATTTGAAAACGAAGAAGCCATTCGCATTGAGTTTTTTGGTGATGTAATCGAACGCATTTCCTACATCAATAAATTGGATGGGAAAGTTCTTGGCGAAACCGACTATGAAGTGATCTACCCGGCCAAACAGTTTGTCACTTCCCGTGAGACGCTGGAGAAAGCGTATGCAGGAATCGAAGCGGAACTTGAGCAACGGTTGGCGGAGTTCAGGGCACAGAGCAAATTCCTTGAGGCACAGCGGCTTGAACAGCGCACACGGTTCGATTTAGAAATGATGCGCGAAGTTGGCTATTGCTCCGGCATCGAGAATTATTCGCGCCATATTGCCGGCAGAGCGCCTGGCTCGCGCCCGTCTTGTTTGTTCGACTATTTTCCCAAAGATTTTCTTCTCGTGATTGATGAATCGCATGTCACAGTTCCCCAAATCGGCGGCATGTATTACGGCGACCGTTCGCGCAAACTCACGCTGGTTGAACACGGCTTCCGGCTTCCGTCGGCGCTGGATAATCGTCCGCTGACGTTTGACGAGTGGGAACAGATGGTGCATCAGGTGATTTTTGTGAGCGCGACGCCCGGAGACTACGAACTTGAGAAAAGCAAAGGGGTTGTTGTTGAGCAGGTGATTCGTCCAACCGGACTTGTTGATCCTGAAGTTGAGATTCGTCCGGTGAAGAACCAGATTGACGACCTGATTGCTGAAATCAGGAAGCGAAGTGCGGCAAAAGAACGCGTGCTTGTCACGACGCTCACCAAGCGCATGGCCGAGGATTTGACGGAATATCTTGTGGACATCGGCGTGAAAGTTCGCTATGTGCATTCAGAAGTAGATGCGCTTGAGCGCGTCGAAATCCTGCGTGACCTTCGACTCGGCGATTTCGATGTGCTTGTCGGTGTGAACCTTTTGCGCGAGGGTTTGGACTTGCCGGAAGTTTCGCTTGTCGCAATTCTGGATGCGGACAAGGAAGGCTTTCTCCGTTCTGAGAAGTCGCTCATTCAAACCGCCGGGCGCACAGCCCGCAATGTAAACGGCATTGTGATCATGTACGCAGACACAATCACGGGCTCAATGCAAAGAATGATGGACGAAACGGAACGCCGCAGGAAGAAACAAATACAGTACAACGTCGAGCACGGCATCTCACCAAAGACGGTGTACAAGTCGGTGGAGGAGGTGCTTGCCTCAACCGCGGTTGCCGACGTGAAAGCTGCCCGTGAAGCGCGCAAGGAACGCGCAGCGGTTCCCAAGGTTGCCGAAAATGTTGTCCGTTATCTTACGAAAGACCAGCGCAAGGACCTTATGGAAGAACTGCGTTCGGAAATGATTCGTGCATCAAAGGATCTGGAGTTCGAACGCGCAGCGGAATTGCGCGATCAGCTTCAGAAGCTGGAGAAAATGGAAAAAAGCTGAGAGCAAACCTCCGTGCAGATGTTCACACCATCACTTCAAACATTCATCCGTCCGTTCAGAGAGTTTATCTTTCCACGGGTATGTTTCTCCTGTGGGGATCTTCTTTCCGAAAGCACTTCAAAAGTCTGCACTTCATGCTGGGCATCGATGAGATACGTTGCGACTTCCGAAGACCTCTACAAGGAAACAAAAGGCAAGCTTGAATCCTCCGGCACTATTGAAGGACTCGTTTCCTTGTGCTACTTCGATCCCGATGGTGTTGTGCAGAAACTTGTGCATGAACTGAAGTACAGCGGTATGACATCTGTTGGAGTGGAATTCGGAAGAAAGGTGGGTGAACTTCTTGGACCGATTCACGTGGATGGGCTTGTGCCTGTTCCGCTTCACAGAACAAAGCTCCGCGAGCGCGGATACAACCAGAGCGAATATGTTTGCAAAGGAATTTCCGAACGAACCGGAGTTACGGTCTATCCCCATCTTCTCCGACGTGTTCGCTACACGCCTTCACAAACCGCGCTTGATATCGAAGAGCGGAAGCTCAACGTCCATGAAGCGTTTGAGGTTGATCCTTCGATGCAATCCAATTTGCAAGGAAGGACACTTATCGTCGCGGATGATGTTATTACCACCGGCGCAACGATTGTGGAATGCGCAAAGGTTTTGAGGAACTACGGCGCAGAACGCGTCATTGCGTGTTCAGTGGCGCTGGCGCCGTAACTTACCTTGACACTCTCTCTCAATCTTGGTAGATTCTTCTGCCATTTCACAGCAGTTTTGGGCATTTTCCCCCACAAAAAGCACATCATCTGAATTAGCGGAGGTTCCTTCATGGCTGTAAAGATCGGCATTAACGGTTTCGGACGCATCGGTCGCCTCGTGTTCCGGCGGCTTATGGCAAACAAGGACTTTGAGGTTGTCGGCATCAATGATATCACCGATGCCAAGACCCTCGCTTATCTATTGAAGTATGATTCTGTTCACGGCAAATACAAGGGCGAAGTAAAAGCGGATGGAGACGCCATCATTGTCGATGGCAAACGGCTAAAGATCACAGCGGAAAAGGACCCGGCGAAACTTCCGTGGAAAGAAGTCGGCGCTCAGATTGTTGTTGAGGGAACCGGAATCTTCACCAGCCGTGAGAAATTGCAACTGCACATTCAAGCTGGCGCGCAGAAGGTTCTTCTCACCGCTCCCGCAAAAGATGAAATCGATGCAACAGTCGTTCTTGGCGTTAATGAGAATGTGCTGACCGGAAAAGAGCTCTTCGTTTCGAATGCATCATGTACCACCAACTGTCTCGCGCCAATGGTGAAGGTCCTTCATCAGGAGTTCGGCGTTGACCACGGATTCATGACGACAATCCATTCGTACACAAACGACCAGCGCTTACTTGATCTTCCTCACTCCGATATGCGCCGTGCACGCGCAGCCGCGTTGTCCATCATCCCGACAACAACCGGTGCCGCGCGAACTGTCGGCAAAGTTATTCCTGAACTGAAAGGCCGCCTCGACGGGTTCTCTCTACGCGTTCCAACGCCCGACGCGTCCATCACCGACTTTGTTGCTGTGGTCAAGAAGTCTGTTACGAAAGACGACGTCAACGCCGCGATGAGGAAGGCATCGGAGGCTTCGTTGAAAGGCATTCTTCAGTACACCGAAGACGAAGTTGTTTCCGCAGACATCATTGGCAATGAGCATTCCTGCATTTTTGATTCCAAGCTGACGATGGCATACGGCAACACCGTGAAAGTATTCGGCTGGTATGACAATGAGTGGGGATTCTCGTGCCGTGTTGTTGATTTGCTCAAGAAGATTGCATGACAAGAACGCTGGATGACATAATCGTCCAGGGAAAACGAGTTCTCGTGCGCGTGGATTTTAACGTGCCGATGACCCCCGACCTGAAAATCTCCGACGACCGCCGCATCGTTGAGAGTCTTCCGACGATCAAAAAGATCATCAGCGACAAGGGCACCGCGATTCTCATGAGTCATTTGGGAAGACCGAAGGGCTCGCCCAATCCCGAGTTCTCCTTGAAACCCGTAGCCGAGCGTTTGAGCTCCCTTCTCGGACAAGAAGTAAAGTTCGCGCGTGATTGCGTCGGCAAAGGCACGCGCGAAATGATTCAGTCGCTGCAACCGGGTGAAGTGTTGCTCCTCGAAAACCTGCGCTTTCATGTTGAAGAAGAATTGAACTCCGATTCCTTTGCCCAGGAGCTTGCCGAACATGGCGATGTGTATGTGAACGACGCATTCGGGGCGGCACATAGGGCGCATGCTTCAACCGAGGGAATTACACGCTTCATCAAGCCGGGACCTTGTGTGGCTGGCTACCTGATGAAGAAGGAACTGGAATATCTTGGCCGCGCGGTTGCTAACCCGGGTCGTCCATTCGTTGCTGTTCTCGGCGGCGCGAAAATCTCGGGCAAGATTGACGTTATCCAGAATCTGCTCTCGAAGATCGACGTCCTCGTGATCGGCGGCGGCATGGCGTTCACATTTTTTGAAGCGCAGGGACTTGAAGTCGGGGATTCGCTGGTCGAACACGAGAAGGTCGCTCTTGCCAAAAAGATCCTCGACGAAATCAAAGAACGGCATCTGCGCGTGATTCTTCCGGTGGATTGCGTTATCGCCGACATGTTTGACAATGAAGCCAAGCGCAAAGTCGTTCCCGTGAACAAGATTCCCTCCGGCTGGCGCGGACTTGACATCGGCCCTGAAACGGTAAAGCTCATCAATCTGGAAATGCGGCGGGCGAAGCTTGTGGTATGGAACGGCCCGATGGGTGTGTTCGAGATGCCGAATTTTGCCAACGGCACACTCGAAGTGGCGCGGCTTCTGGCTGAAGCGACGAAGAACAACGGGGCAACAACGATCGTCGGAGGCGGCGATTCAGCGGCGGCAATTGCGCAAATGGGATTTGAAAACAGTGTCTCGCATGTTTCGACCGGCGGCGGCGCCTCGCTGGAGTTTCTTGAGGGGAAAACACTTCCCGGCGTCGCGGCGCTGGATTCCAAGTGAGAATATTTTTTGATAGATTGCGGTTGTCAGATTTCGAGTAATTTTCTTCCGAGGTAGGGGACTCAGATGTCAACATACCGGTCAGACACTCCGTATTATCGGCCCAGTCTTTTCGGGGGATTCAGTTTCTTCCCGCCTGTTATCAAATGGCTTCTCATCAGCAACGTTGCGATCTGGCTTCTGACGGATCTGTTTCTCGCGCCGTTTGTTATTGATGGCGTCAGGATCGGCGGCGAGAACGGAATCATCACCTACTTCCTTGCGCTGTGGCCCGTGGGTATCAACTTCTGGCCGTGGCAACTCTTCACGTACATGTTTCTGCACGGCGGGTTCGGGCATCTCTTTTTCAATATGCTTGCGTTGTGGATGTTCGGCATGGAACTGGAGAACAACTGGGGTTCGAGAAGGTTTCTTATGTACTATCTCGCATGCGGCGTTGGCGGCGCTGTTGCAAACCTGCTCGTTGCTCCAATGCTCGGCCAGACAGCTCCCACGGTAGGCGCATCCGGCGCAGTGTTTGGCGCGTTGATTGCCTTCGGCCTGCTCTTCCCTGATCGTCCGATTCTTCTCTACTTCCTTGTCCCTGTGCGCGCAAAGTTTTTTGTTGCCGGCTACATCGCGTTGGAACTGCTCTACGGCGTCATGGGAACAGCGGATGGGGTCGCGCACTTCGCGCATCTCGGCGGAGCCGCGGTCGGGTTTGTGTACACGCTTGTCATGATGGGGAAAATTCCGCTCGGATCATGGTCGCGTCGGGTGAACCAGGGGGGTATGTATGGCGCAGGACAACGCTATCAGCGTAAGCATGAGGAAGTGCTTGACGCGAAATTCTATGATATCCGTTCGGGAAAGCAAATGCACGAGGAAGCCGAAGACCAGCAGGAAATTGTTGACGCGATCCTGGACAAGATCAGTCTGAGCGGATACCAGAGTCTCACCGATGAAGAGAAGCGCATTTTGAATGAAGCCAGCAAGAGGATGAACTGACCTGATGGAAATTCCTGTTCTGAACCTTACCAACGAACCTCCTGAAGTATTGCATCCCACGTACCGCGTCGGCGTCCGAAGAAAAACGCGACAAGTCAACATCGGCGGCATCAAGGTTGGCGGCGGCGCGCCGATTTCCGTGCAGACCATGACGAAGACAAAAACCAGCGACGTCAAGGGAACGGTTGCGCAAATTGTTCGCGCTGCTGAAGAGGGTTGCGATATCGTGCGCGTGACGGTGAATGACAAAGAAGCCGCGGACGCGATGGCGGAGATTGTCCGTCAGTCGCCGATCCCCGTGGTTGCCGATATTCATTTCAATCATGTGTTCGCACTGAAATCCATCGAAGCAAATGTTGCCAAGGTGCGTTTGAATCCCGGCAACATCGGCTCGAAGGACCGCATTCACGAGGTTCTCTCCAAGGCGAAAGACAAAGGCATTCCCATCCGTATCGGCGTGAACTCAGGTTCGCTTGAAGAAGATATTCTGAACAAGCACGGTTACCCGACAGCCGAAGCGTTGTTCGAAAGTGCCATGCGCCATGTCGAAATCTGCGATGAGTTTGGTTTCAAAGATGTTATTGTCTCAGTGAAGTCCACGGATGTGCGTCTGATGATCGAGGCATATCGCTTGGTTGCAGAGCGCACGGACATACCGCTTCATCTCGGTGTTACCGAGGCGGGGACAACGCGCATCGGCACGATTAAGTCGGCGGTTGGTATCGGCAGTCTTCTCGCTGAAGGCATCGGCGACACGATTCGCGTTTCACTCACGGATGAGCCGTTCAAGGAAGTGGAAGTGGGGAAGGAGATTCTCCGTTCGCTTGGACTTGCATCGCGCAACGTGGAACTGATTGCGTGTCCAACGTGCGGCCGTCTTGAAGTTGATCTGTTCGGGATCATGGCCCAGCTTGAAGAACGCCTTGAAGGAATCAAAAAGCCGGTGAAGATTGCCGTGCTTGGCTGCGTTGTGAATGGACCCGGCGAAGCCAGTGAAGCCGATATCGGCATTGCTGCGGGAAAAGGCGTGGCGATACTTTATCGCAAGGGTGAAGTCGTTCGTCGCATCAAGGAATCGGAAATTGTGGATACCGTGGTTGAGGAAGTGATGAATTTCCAGCCGGAGGAGCATTAAAATGAAACTTGTGATGATTTTCGTTGTTGTTCTTCTGGTTGTTGCCGCTGGCGCGTTTGCGGCGTGGAACCGTAAGAGCGATGGAGCGCCGACGGGAAAATCCTCCGTGCTTGAATTCTCGGCGAAGACCATCGATGGCGAAACCAAAAAGCTCTCCGATTACAAAGGCGAAGTTCTTCTGATTGTAAATACTGCTTCTGAATGCGGCAACACGCCACAATATGAAGGGCTGGAACAACTCTATCGTAAATACAAAGACCGGGGGTTGCGCATTCTCGCTTTTCCGTCAAATGATTTTGGCGGACAAGAACCCGGCTCCGATGAAGAAATCAAAACCTTTTGTACGACAAAGTATGATGTCACGTTCGATCTATTCTCCAAGATTGAAGTAAAGGGCGACCACAAGCATCCGCTCTACAAGTATCTTACCGAGGAATCCGAATTCTCTGGCGAAGTGAAATGGAACTTCAGCAAGTATCTCGTTGATCGGAACGGAGTGCTAAAGGGAAAATTTGCGTCGAAGACTGCGCCACTCTCGGATGAGGTTGTCGGGCAAATCGAATCGCTCCTTGCCGAAAAAGCAGATTGATGCACTAGGTGCTTATCCGCGAAGGTCATTGCCGCAGACCCCGCGTTGTTGTTTTCAACTCAATCGTTCACTCACTGGTTTTTCACGCCCTGACCATCAATGCCTAAGTCCCTGAACATCTTTTTCGTCGGTGATATTGTCGGCCAGCCCGGATTGGAGCTCGCGCTCAACCTTGTTCCGAATTTCGTCAAGAAGTATAGTGTTGATCTCCTCATCATTAATGGGGAGAATACGACGGAGGGCAAAGGAATGGCGGAAGAGCATGCGAAGCAAATTTTCGGACTCGGTACGCATGTGATTACAACCGGCAACCATGTGTGGGATAGGTGGGACAGCCGCAAGGTGCTCGGCGCTGATAGGCGCATTCTCAGGCCGCTGAACTATCCACGCGAAAACGGCGGCAACGGATTTATCGTCGTGGACCTTGGCGAAAAGGGAAAAGCCGGCGTGCTGAATATACAGGGGCGTGTGTACATGCAGCCCATTGACGACCCGTTCAAGTCGGCGGAGTGGGCGATCAGCAAGATGGCGGAAGAAACCAAGATCATCTTTGTTGATTTCCACGCAGACGCAACTGCAGAAAAGATGGCGATGGGTTGGCATCTCGATGGCAAAGTCACGGCGGTCATCGGCACGCATACACACACACCAACGGCTGACGGACGCATTCTTCCGCGCGGCACTGCGTTTCAAACTGATGTGGGCATGACCGGACCATACGATTCCGTGCTCGGCATGAAGAAAGACCTTGCTATTAAAAGGATGATGATGCAGACGCCGCATAAGTATGAAGTTGCCTCGCACGACGTGCGCCTGTGTGCGGTGTTCGTTGAAGCTGATTGCGAAACGGGCCGCGCGCTTAGGATGGAATCCGTTATCTTCCCCCAATTCGGTTAGCCATGTCAGCCCGCATCATCGATGGCAAAGCCATCGCCGCACAAATCAAGTCGGAAGTTGCAGAGCAAGCTCAACAGTTGAAGCGCGTG
>CAZJYO010000034.1:10713-14691 GCA_964550275.1 uncultured Chitinophagales bacterium | reverse complement strand
GAAGTAGGAACGGATTTCCTTGACGAACATGGCGCTGATGGTTATCATTGGCGCACCTGCCCCGTCGTAATCCGGTGGAAAATATCCTCTATTTGCACACGGCCTCTGTAAAGGTGAACAAGCGTCCAGCCCTGCTGAACGCAAATCTGGAACAACTGCTTGCGCATGTTGCCGTCCTTGCGCGACTCGACATAGAATCCGCGGGTCTTCTCGCTTTGCTCAAGCTGGGCAAGCGGCGAAACCAGAACGACGCCATCGATGCTTTTCAAATGCTGCTCGACTTTTGCAACCTCGTATCCGTCCGGAAGATCCAGCCCGACGAAGAACTTCTGCGCTCCTTCATACTGCAACGCGAGGTCCGCGAGACGCGCATCGGCAAGCTTGCGGCCTTTGTCCATGATGATCACGCGGTCACACACCGCCTGCACTTCGGAAAGCGTGTGCGTCGAAAGGATCACGGCTTTCTCCTTGCCGATCTGGCGGACGTACTGGCGGAACTCAAGAATCTGGTTCGGGTCCAGGCCGTTGGTGGGTTCGTCAAGAATGACAACCTGCGGGAGATGGATCATCGCCTGCGCAATTCCCACGCGCTGGCGAAATCCTTTTGAGAGCGTGCCGATCTCCACATGTTTTACTTCCTGAAGATCAAACGTTTCGATCACGGCTTTGATGCGCCGCGGCGCCATCTTTGCAGGCACGCCCTGAAGATGGGCGATGAACTCAAGATACTCCACGACATCCATGTCAGGGTACAGCGGATTATCCTCCGGAAGGTACCCGACGAGCTTTCGCGCTTCAAACGTGTTTGTCTGAACATTGCGTCCGTTGACTTCAATGACGCCGCTGGACGGGGAAAGATATCCGGTGATCATGCGCGCGATGGTTGTTTTACCGGCGCCGTTCGGGCCGAGCAACCCGACGACCTCGCCCATGTTCACGCTGAACGAAATGTTATCGACTGCTTTGGTGGAGCCGTAATACTTGGAAAGAGATGAAACGACGACCGACATGAGTTCCCCTATTTCACTCTGACAAATTCAATGCGCCGGTTCATCTGTCGGCCTTCATCGGTGTCATTGGATGCGATCGGGCGGACAAAACCGAAGCCCTTTGTCCCGATACGGCCGGCATCAACGCCTTTCTTCACAAGCCATTGCTTCACGGAATTTGCGCGCGCCTGCGAAAGCTTCAGGTTGTACGAGGCCTTGCCCACATTATCCGTATGCCCGTGGATTTCCACCTCAATCGAAGGATTATCCCTGAGAATTTCGTACGCCCTGTTCAGCACCGGCTCGGATTCGGCTTTGATCGTCGCCTTGTTGAATTCAAACGTCAGCCCTTCGAGAACAATGGCCTTGCCGACTTCGATTTCCAGCGGTTGTTCTTTCGGAACGTCATCTGCCGGGTTCAACGGGTTTGTGCCGCGACGGACTTCAACACCGTCATCCACTGTTCCCGCATCGGTATCCACATTCAGGGGATTTGACTTGTGCGTCAGCACTTCATCGCCATCCGTCAAGCGATCACCATCCGTATCCGGACGCAACGGGTCCGTTTTGTGTCTCAGCACCTCCGCGCCATCCGTCAGCTTGTCTCCATCGGTATCCGGATTCAGAGGATCTGTTCCGTAGCCGCCGGTTTGCAGGAGAACCATTTCACTCCGGTCCATTGCCGCGCTGGCATACAGCGGGAGACCGAGGGACGAAAGAATGTTCTTGACTTCCTCACCATCCTTCAGCTCGTCGCCATCCGTGTCCGGATTCAGCGGATCGGTCTTGTACTTGCGCACTTCCTCACCGTCGGTGAGGCCGTCATCATCCGTGTCCGGATCAAGAGGGTCCGTCTTGATGCGCTTTTCTTCCTTGGTAAGCAGACCGTCCTTGTCGGGATCCTGGTCCTCGTCCTCCCCGACAATGCTCACACCGAGCATCGCGTTCCAGTAGTTTCCTTTTTTCAACGCTGAGTACGAAGTGAATCCGTCAACAAATGAAATCGTGTAGCCGGCGCTGAGTTCAAGGGCAATCCTGTCGTCCGTCATGAATTGGACTCCGGCGCCCACCGGAACGAATCCTGAACGACCGCTGGACTTTTGCGCACCACCCGAAGGGGGAAATTTTTCTGTTTCAAAATACATGTAACCGAGGCCCGCATAAAAATACGGAGCCCACGTTTGTCCGATATACGGGCTGAAAAGGAAACGGTAGTCGGCGGGTATGACAAGCGTTTCAAACTTGTCGCCGCTCATCTGTCCGAAGTCGAGGCCCAATTCCCCGCGAAGATGGGGGGCAAGCTTGTGCCGGAAAAATCCCCGTCCGCCGTACCCGAACGCATGAGCATTCTCCTCCATCGTGCTGAAGATTGTCCCAAGCTTTACGCCAAGCGACAGGCCATCATCACGGAATTGGGAAAACGAGATCACGGGAGCCGCCACCAGCAGCATCGCCATGCCCGTCATCAGCCGTCGTAGATGCATAGATCAAGTATTCCTTTCCCTGAAGCGTCTGTTAAGACACCGGCTCATATAAATCCGAGACGTGCCTGCCGGTCATGTGACAACAATGCCGACATAACAACGTCAGGAGACTGAGCAGGGGATGTTATTGATTCAGGATGGTTTCGCGTGGAGAGATCCGAGTTCAAAGAATGCTGGCCTTAAGAACCGTCAGAGATCTTTTTTGCGAAACCGTATTACCTGGAAAAGAGGAGTCTTCTGTTCAATAAAAATGCCGAAAAAACATCTGGAAATCAAGACCTTTGTCGCCCGTGCCTGCCTTGCCAAAACCTTACTTCAACAAGAGCATTTTGCGGGTTTGCACATAGATTCCTTCCCCTCTGCCTTCCAATCTGCACAGGTACATGCCGCTGGCAACAGACCTTCCCATGTCATCGGTTCCATCCCAAGTGACCGCCTTTTCACCTGCCTGCTGGATTTCGTCCACAAGCCGTTTGACCGCCCGTCCCAACATATCATACACAACGATGGAAATGTTTGCGACTTCAGGAACATCATACCGGATACGTGTCGCGGGATTGAATGGGTTAGGATAATTCTGATACAGGGCAAAGGAAACCGGTTGCTCCGCCTGCGCGCCGGTCAACAGCACCACCTGAGCCGGACTGTCGAGACGGATGGAAGATGACGTCATGAGCGGAGTTTCCTGCGTTCCCGCGCGCAAGGATCCTGCAACACCGTCGAATGATTTCACAACCGTGATCGTCACGGGAAACACAAGGCCTTGCATGTCGATTCCAGTTTCCGTCAGCACATTGGCATGGACGAGGCGCACCATGCCGTCATTGGCAAAGCGCACATCACATGCGCCGTCAGGAGGAGTCGGCGGCAGCTCAAACATGGATTCACGAATTCCCTCCTGCCCTGCGGTCCCAAAGTACAAGCGCTGTGATGAACCTTCTGCATCGGTAATTTCAAGCGCGCCCAAACGTGAAAGAATGTTCGACGGGACAAACGCGTCCGGAGCAGGAGCCGTGCCTGCCTGAAGGTATAGCACACCGGGTTGTCTTGCTTTCACCCAGTATCCGAATCCTGCTTTGATCGAATCCGCGGCGACATATGTTCCGCTATAACCAAACACCGCGCTGTTGATAATACTGTCGGGCGATGTCTCAATGCCCGCGACGGAAAACGGCGTGGTGATGGATCCAAGAAGGTTCCATCCGGTGTTGACGGGAACCGTATCGGAGGCAACAGGAAAACCCGTGAATGTCATGACGGGATCAACAAGTTTCGTCCAGTACCCTTTTCCCGCGAGAATCGTGTCACTGCGAACATACTGTCCGGCAAATTGGTAGCTGAGCGGCACAACAAACGGGCAGACGACACTCACCGGAAGCGAGAAGAGGCGCCATTTTTCCCCGAGCGTGACCTGCACAACGGTGGCTGTTCCGGAACCGGTTGCCGTACCCGTAAGATTAATCGTATCAGGCGAGGTAATACCGGAGTGAGTGAGAATCACCTTT
>CAZJYO010000034.1:0-10703 GCA_964550275.1 uncultured Chitinophagales bacterium | reverse complement strand
GCTTAGCGGCGCGAACCGTACTCCGAACGGCAAACTATCAAGCGGTGGAACAGTCAGATCGGAGGGCGCGACAATAAAATTCGGATCCGTTGAAACAATGGAATACACCACGAGACTGTTCACGGGATCGGCATTCCGAACCCTGACGGTATCATCCGTGCGACATCCGGTCGCGACAGAACCGAAGGCGATATTGATTTTGTTGACGCTGTACACCGCAGCGGAGTACTTTGCAAGCGTATAGACGGAACCATCCTCCGTCTCGGAATAACCCGCGACATAAACGTTCCCGTTCGGATCAACCGCAACCCTGCGGGGTTCATCGGTAAAGTCGGCAGGACTGTTGAAACGCGTTGACCATCGTTGTATTCCCGTCGGAGTGTATTTGAGCGTATAGATGTCATCTCCGGACTTGAAATTGAAGCTGTATCCGGAGACATAGAGATTTCCGGCATTGTCCAGAGCAAGAGTGGTGGCTGCGTCGTCGTCATTTTCGATGGAATTAAAGGAGGCATTCCACAGAGCCGTCCCCGCCCCGTCATATTTGATTGTGACATAATTCTGCCCCGCTCCGGAGACATAGCTTGAGCCGCTGATATAGATATTGTTGGAGGCATCGACAATGGCATCAGATACGATGTCGTTGTTCGCGCCGGCGCCGCTGTATGTTCGCACCCACTGCTGAACGCCTGAACTGTTGTACTTCACGAGAATGTAATCATTCCCGGTCGCGGCGATGTATGTTCTTCCGGCGACGTACACATTGCCGGAGGCATCGACGTCCACCTTCACGCCGCGATCAACAGAGTCACCCACGCCGGTATAGCGCGACACCCATTGCTGGACACCTGATGCATTGTACTTCACCGTGGCTATATCAACACCGGATGTTGTGCCGCGGCTTGCGCCCGTGACATACACGTTGCCGCTTGCATCAAGGTCAATCGACTGGGGGCTGTCAGTGGAATTGCCGGTGCCGTTGTAGGCGGAAACCCAAAGCTGTGTGCCGGTGGTAGAGTACTTAATCGTCACGTAGTCGTTCTGCGACGCGGCATTGAACCGCGTTCCGGTCACATAGACATTCCCTGAAGCATCAACCTTCAAATCGATGGCCTCGTCGGTTGCAACACCCGAGCTTGTGTAACGCGCAACCCAGAGCTGGCTTCCTGACGGGCTGTATTTCAGCGTCGTGATGTCATAACCGGTGGTAAGGCCGAAACTCGTTCCTGTTACATACACATTACCGGACGGATCGACCCCGACGCGCGAAACGAAATCTTCCGCGTCGCCGGTACCATTGTATCGGACCACCCAAAGTTCATTTCCGGCGCCATCATATTTCACCGTTGCATAATCACTTTGGGAGGAGATGTCATAGCTTGTGCCGGTAAGAATCGTATTGCCGGACGCGTCAAGAACGAGATCCTCCGCGTCATCGGATGAATTACCGTCGCCATTGTACCGCGAGACCCACTGTTCAGCGCCGCTCGCATTGTATTTTATCAGGGCAAGGTCTTCATCGGACACCGTTCCATAGCTCACTCCTGCGGAAGCGACATTTCCCGAAGCATCCACCGCAACGGCTGATGCGGCGTCATAATCCACAGCAGTTCCCGCATAGCGCGACGCCCACTGCTGGGCGCCCAATGAATTATACTTGATGGTGGCAAAATCCTCAAAGGAACCGCTGCCGATACTCGCCCCGCTGACGTAGACGTTTCCCGATCCGTCAACGGCAATAGCGGTGCCGATATCAATCGAGTTGCCGGGACCGTTGTACGATGCAACCCACCGCGTGGAACCGGTGGAACTGTACTTGACGGTAACATAGTCTTCGGATGTTCCAATGCCATAACTGGCCCCGGTGACGTACACGTTTCTGGACGCATCAATCGTGAGGGCAAACGGCGTGTCATCGGAGAACGCAGGGGAATTATAGCGGGAATCCCAATCCGGGTCGCCAAACGTATCATACTTGATGGTCATGTAATCCGCATCGAAGTCGATATTGTAGCTCCCGCCGGTGATATAGGTGTTGCCGGAAATATCGGCCGTAACACTCGTGACGGCGTCAAAATCATTGCCCGTGCCGTCGTACCGCGTCACCCACACCTGGGTGCCCGTGAAGCTGTATTTCACCGTGGTAAAGTCTTCAAAGGTATCAAGCCCGTAACTTGTCCCGCTGACATAGACACTTCCCGCGAGATCGATCCCCAAACCTGCAGGCGCGTCATAGTCGGCAATACCGCCGTCATACCGCGCAACCCACAATTGCACGCCGGACGCGTTGTATTTGATCGTGGCATAATCGGCATCGGTAATCACGCCGTAGCTCGTTCCTGTCACGTACACATTGCCCGAGGCATCGACGCGAATTCCCGCCGCCGCGTCATAATCGTTCGCGGGCCCGTTATAGCGCGCAACCCACAATCGCACACCGGCGGAGTTGTATTTGATTGTCGCAAAGTCCTCTTCCACATCCACGCCAAAGCTGGAGCCGGTGACATAGACATTGCCGGAAGCATCAACGGCAATAGCCGAGGCGGCGTCATAATCAAACGCCGGGCCGTCATAGGTTGCGCTCCATTGGAGAACTCCCGCGGCGTTGAATTTCGCGGTGTAAAAATCCGATCCGGAGAAAATCCCCGTGGTGTATCCTGCGACGTACACATTGCCTGAAGCATCAAATGTGATCGCCGCCGCGGCATCCAGTGAAGGCGCAAGCCCGGATGAATAATGTTCAACCCAGGCGGCAAGAATGGTGTCCTCAACGGCCTCCGGACTGAATGGTGATGCAACGAACGATGCCTGCGGGGGATGCGCAACCGGGATGTGTGCAGACCGGCGGGTTGACTTCTTTCCCTTTGATCCTTTGCGCTCAAGAAGGCGCGTCATCTCGCGCGGCAACTGTCCTTTCGCCTGCTTTTCGAGCCACCGGCTTTCATGGCGCAACGCGGCCTTTGCCTGGCCTGAAGGCAGACGCCGCTCCTTCCGTTGGGACTGCGACCCCCATGAAGAACCTGAAACTATCACCAGCAACACCAGCATCATCGCCGTGCTGATCATTCTTGGAAAAAAAACCTGCATTCTCTTACTCTCCACTTGTGAAATATCTTCCCGCCTGCGCGGCTCTCCCCCACGACCCCTGAGAAACATTACTTCCCGACAGCCCTGTGTAACGAGAGCGGCGTCAGGACAAGAACTCCCGGTTGACTTACTTTTACCCAGTACCCGCGAACCGGCGTCAACGCATCAACTGCCGTGTACGATGTCTGAAATTCGTAGAACGGTGATATCACAATCCCGGCTGGAATTTGCTGGATGGAATTCACATCGACAGAATCGCTCAAACCGCCGACAAGGTTCCATCCCGCGACCACTTGAACCGAATCGCCCGTCAACAGTGCGCCGGTGATGACCTCATTCCGGTCTTCTGCAAACTTCAGCCAGTAGCCAACGCCCGGCGTCAACGTATCGCTGGCGGTGTATCCGAGCGCCGAAACAAATGTGTATGCGTCCGAGATTGCGGACGGGAAAACGGCATTCGGAACGGGATCCTGCACAGCGAGCGGGAGCGAAAGAAGGTTCCATCCCGCCTGCATTGAATACACACGGGATGCATCCGCGGTTGTTGAGAACTTCCAAGCAGATGACCATGCGCTTGTGCCGCCGGCATTCTCACCACGAACGCGCCAATAATACATGGATGAAGGATCAAGTGCATTTGCCACTGTGGACGTATCAACCAGCCCTGAATCGGCAAGGACCGGCGCGGTAAACACCGAATCCTGAGAAACCTGCAGCCAATAGTTGTCCGCGCCCGAAACCTGATTCCATTTCAACGTCAAAATAGTCGGCTGGGATAGTGCGTTATCAGAAGGTGAAACCAATGTTGGCGCCACGGGAGCCGCGGGAATTGTTGCAAATACACGCCGCGCGCTGAACGCGCCAATACCTCCCGCGTTGATTCCCCGGACTCTCCAATAATATGTTGTCGAGTACGAAAGGACTCCCGTTTGTCCTGTTGTATCAAGAAGCGTCGAGTCGTTGACGACAAGGACAGTGAACGACGAGTCCGTTGATACTTGAAGATGATATGATGACGTGCCGGCCGCGGTATTCCACGCAAGGGTACCATTCAACGGTTGCGAGACTGCGTTGTTGGCCGGAGACACCAGCACTGGCGCCGCTGGAGGCGCAACCGACGTCGTGAAGGTCCAACCATCCGAGAACGCGCTGACGCCGCTGGTGTTTTTTGCACTGACTCTCCAATAATACTGTGTGAGTCCCTGCAATGAAGGCATTGATTTCGCCGTGTCGGTCAATGTGGAATCATTCACCACGATTGCCGTGAACAACGAATCCGTGGAGACCTGCAGGCGATACGATACTGCATCCTGTGATGAATGCCATCGGACTGTCACGGGAAATGTCACGTTGGATGAACCATCCGGCGGCAGGTTCAACGCAGGCGCGAGCGGCGCGGAAACAGCGTAACCAAACACGCGGATGTCATCCACAAAGAATCCATCGCGTTGTTCCGCTCCATCGGCCCGCACCCGGAAACGGAGTTTCACGGACTGCCCGGCATACGCGCTCAAATCAATGGATTGCTCCGCCCAAGTGAGTCCGGGCGTGTAGCTGTCGTACCCCCAGCTTCCCGCAGGTTGCTGGCTTCCGCTCCGCGTTGAACCCGGACGCGCATACGGCGCCCGCAAATAATTCCATGTCGTCCCATTATTTGTCGAAATCTCCACAAGCGCAAAGTCCCATGTGGGTTCAAGCGCCCAACGCGTCCAGAAACGCAGTTCGGCGTTCGTAGCGCCGGCAAGGTTCACGTTGCCGGTCATGGTAAGCGCATTGTTCGCGTTGGCGCTGTAGTTGCCGGATGGACTGTCGGTAAACGCGCCCGGCGGCGTGTGTGCATCCGCAGTAACGGCCCACCCGGATCCGGTGGTCCACTGCGATGTTCCCGCCGATGCGCTGTCTGAAAACAGAAGCGTTGCGTTTCCGGAAATTACTGTGATCGTATCCCTCTTCTCAAATCCCGCAGGGTCGGAGAATGTCACGTACAGTTGAAAGGATGACGAACCCGGTGCGGACGCGTCAATGGAGCAGTTGAAATCCGCCTGTGCAGATGACAACGGCGGAACTGAACCCAACACTGTCGCCGGCGACGGAATGTTCACCCACGAAACATCCGTGGAGAGGGACACGCTGAGATTCGAGGCCTGACCGAGTCCGAGATTCTTGAAGGAAAGGTGAAACACGAAATTTTCGTTGCGCGAAAGCGTCCCCTGGCTGTCCGGTTCGAGCACTGCGTAGTGCTGTATTTCCGGATAGTGGCCGGCAAAGTATGCAAGAAGCTTGTTCGCCGGAAGGTTCTCGATGGCAAGGGGGAAAATCAAGCTTGACGAAGGCCAGAACCCTGTGGAACCGACTTCCGGCGTCATGGTGTAAGTGACGGGCTTCGTCGTGTCGCCAAACATGTAGTCATCAGAGTTTCCGCGCGTCGAGTAATTCACCGTTTGCTGATCGGTACCGTTGGTGTACCGGCCCGAGTACGTCATCTCATACGTCCAGTCCCTGTACACCAGCGAATCGGAATTTTCCTGTGAGAGATATCCGAACGGATAGATAATATAGTTACCGTATGTGTGGTAGTTGAATGCCGTTTTGATGTCGTGCGACCGCATGAACTGGTCGATGGCCTGGTTTTCGGGCTCCGAGAATGCTGAACCGCCGCGATAGGTATCGCTGTTGGGCGTCGTACTCGATCCTCCGTTGCTGGAATTCCACATGTAGAAAGGACCGTAATTCCGGTTGGGGTCAACGCCGTAAATCCCCGCTCCGTTATCACGACGGTTTTTCCTCCACATGCCGCCGCCCGAAGGGTTTGTCGTTTGGTTGTACACATACCCGTCCGCATTCAACACGGGAATGAACCACATCTCACGCGTGTTCACGAGATACGCGGCTTCCGGATTGGACGCGTAGTTTTCCAAAAGCCACCACATGTAATACACCACGGTCATCATGCCCTGCGGCTCGCGCGCGTGGTGCAGTGCCGTGTACAGTACCTCGGGCTCGTCCGTTTCATCAAGCTCGGGAGAATCGGAAATCTTCACCGCCCAAATCGCCCTGCCCTGTATCGTTGACCCGATGGAATCCTTTGTCGTAATCAGCGACGGATACAAGAGCCGCATGGAATCAAGCTGCTGCTTGACTTCGGCATAGGTATAGAATCCGCCCATACTGCCGTAGCCGAATCCCAGTGCGTTCACGGGTCCCGGCGAAAGTTGTGCGGCATAGTGCGAAGCAAGGTCATCCACAACGACATCGAAGGGGATGTCTTCCTGCCGGAGAACGCCAAGCTCATATGCGCCGGCAACGAATTCCATCGGCCCGCCGATCTTGCCGGTTGCCCCTTCAAAATCGATTCCTGTTGACCAGATGCGATTCAATGCTGCGCGGTCGGGCACAACAATGCGGATCTGGCTGACCTTTTCAGACGGAGCGTTCGCGTAGAGAACGTTCACGCACAACAAGAGACTCAACAGCGCGTACTTGCGCATCAATAACTTCCTCAAGAGCTATCCTTCTATCGTAACCGTGATTGCACCGTGCGAACAGATTGGGGTTTTACCGGCTTCCGATGCACCGATCCCGCAGTTCCCTTCACTTCCTCCGGCCCGGAAGAGTTGTTCCGCAGAATCAAAAGGCCATTGCTGTTCACTTTAACCCAGTATCCTGCAAACGGTTGTAACGTGTCCGCACTGCTGTATGCCCCATTATACCCAAAAAAATCTGATACTACAATGTTCGCCGGACTGCTCGTCACGGAATCTGCAATGACGGGCTCGCTCAAAACTCCGACGAGGTTCCATCCCGTTTCCACTTCAACGGTATCTTCGAGTCGCAGACTTCCCGCATAATTGAGCGACGTCGGTCCCCCAAACTTTACCCAATAGCCGGTTCCATTGCCGAGCGTGTCCTGTGAAAAATATCCTTCCGAGGGGAGAAACGCGTAGACGTTTGAAATCGAACCGGGGAAGACCGCTTCGTCGCTGAAATCCGGAACGACAAGCGGCACCGAGACAAGGTTCCATCCTTCGCCGACGGGATATTCACGGCTGGTTTCCAATGTCGTGGTGAACATGCGCGTTGAGGACCATGCGCTGGTGAACGCGTAGTTCTGTGAACGCACGCGCCAGTAGTAGGGCGAAGCCAGTTCGAGCGAATCAGCCGCCTTCGATGTGCCAGTCACAGTGGAGTCTTCCAGCACCAGGGACGAGAATAGGGAATCTTCCGCTACCTGCACATGATATGTCTGAGCCCAAGCCGCGGCACTCCACGCCACGGTAACGCTTGTGGGAAGTCCGGTTGCGCCATCGGAAGGCGTTGTTTGCGCCGGCACTGCGGGAGCCGAGATGATGGTGGTGAACGAACGCGCCGGCGTGAACCCGCTCGCGCCGCCGATATTCGAGGCGTTGACTCTCCAGTAATGAGTCGTGAGATAATTCAACGAACCCGTTGTGTACGATGTGTCCGTGAGGGTTGAATCATTGACGATCAGCGCGCTGAACACTGAGTCGGTTGAAATCTGGAGCCGGTACGACGACGCGGTTGCCGATGGATTCCACACAAGCTCCACTGCAACCGGCGTATCTGTCGCATCATCCGCCGGAGAAACCAGCACGGGTGCGGACGGGGCTGCAATAATTGTTGTGAATCTCCTCGCGGCAGAATAACTGCTTGATCCCAAAATGTTCTTTGCGCTTACCCTCCAGAAGTATTCCGTGCTGTTCGCAAGCGAACCAACCGTCTTCACGGTGTCCGTGAGAAGCGAATCCTCCGCGGCGAGGGAACTGAACAGCGAATCTGTTGAAACTTGAACATGATATGTCGATGCGCCAAGAGCCTTGTTCCATCGCAGGGATAATGCAACCGGCTGGTTGGGTGCGTTGTCGTTCGGAGCTACCAACGCTGGAGCGGAAGGCGCGGAGTTCAGATGCAAAAAATTGAAGGTGTCCTGGCTGGCCGTGTTGTTGAATTCGTCAATGACCGTAACGGACCATTGATACGATTCCCCCAACTGAAACCCGGCAAAACTGGAAAGCGAATACGTCGTATCGGTCGTCGTCACATCGAGGTCAACACCGGGTCCGTTGATCGAGAGAACGTACGAATGCGGATCGTTTGCTTGATCCGCTGTTCGTGTCCATCGAAATGTTTCCGGCCCTGTTCCCGTAACGACGTCGTTGTCAACCGGAAGCTGAAGGTCCACCGGCACGCGGGCTTTAAGACCGCTGAACCGGAAAACCCAGAGTCCGTTCTGCATGTCGCCCGCGATAATTTTTCCCGAAGGGAAATACGGATAGACGCCCCAGACCCCGTTGTAGCCGCTCGTCGTCGGTGATGTATCATAGTGTCCGGCGCTTACCGGCGAAGCAGGGTTGGAAACATTCACGATGCGCACTCCCGCTGAATACCATGCGGTATAGGCATAGTCGCCGCGCACCGTGACGTTATGCTCGATCTCTCCAGGATCTGCGGTGAACGTCGATACCGGCGAGGTTGGGATCGTAGGGAGACTTCCAATATTCCAGATCTTGAGAGTCTTTGCGGTTGAGCCGATCTCATCGGTGGTGATCACATGCTGGCGGTCTTTGGTGACCCAGGCGTTATGGGTTCCCGAACCTGTGTAGGTAATCTTGCCGATTGTCGTAATGCTTGCTTTGTTCACGGCATTGGCGATGTTCAGTCCGCCGCCGCTATAGATCGCCGCTCCGTAAATCGTATCGCGCAAGACGTAAATATCGTGCAAGTATTCCGGCTGATACTCTCCGACGTACACGGGGTTCTCCGGATCCGTGCGAAGATCAAAAATCACCGTGCCGCCCGGCGACCAGTTCGCGCATCCGTTGAGATACAGAAATCCGTCCGTGAGTGTCACAGAGTGCACGCGGGAGATGTTCTTCCCGCCGCTCGAATATTGGAATGTCTTCACCAGCCACGCTGTATCCGGAAGCTGCGACAGATTAATGATCTGCACACCGGCGCCGCTTGCTTCGGACACCACATATGCGTAGTGGCGGTATGTTTTCATCTCACGCCAACTACTGTTGAGCCCGTTGATGAACGCAACCTGTTGTATTGTTGCACTGTCTGTAATGTCGATAATGGAGGTTCCTCCCGGATAGGGCGTTCCGCCGGAACTTCCGTTGACTCCAAGAATTGCATACTCCCTGCCATCAGGAGCCGTGTAGCCCCATATCGCCGAGTAGCTTCCCAACGGCTGAACGTCAAGATGCCTTATGGTATCAAGCTGTGAAAATGTCTGCGATGAACACACAAGCAGAACTGCCGTAACACAAACGAAGAAAACTGAAAACCGGACGCGCATTACTTCTCCGAAAGATGATCAATCGTAATTGAGGATTCAGGTGAACTTGCTTTGAGAACAATAACACCGGGCTGGGATGCTTTTACCCAGTACCCGCGGCCGGGTTGCAGCGTTGTTGCCGGCGCGTAGCCCGTGGAAGAAAACCAATAGAATGGCGTTGTGATAATGCCCGATGGAATTTGTTGTATGGCGGTTACCGGCGTGAAGACGGAAGGCGTGCCGATGAGGTTCCAACCGGCCACAACATTCACCGAATCTTCCGGACGCGGAAGCCCGGTATAGGTCGTGATTGTCGAGACGGGAAATTTCAGCCAGTAGCCGAGCGCATTCTTCAGCGTATCTTCCGTCGCATACCCGCCCCCCGTGGTGTATTGAAACGCTGACGAGGCGGCATTCGGAAAGATCGTTGTGACGCGGCCGTCACCGACTTCCAGCGGAACGGAAATCAAATTCCAGTCATCGCCGTATGCGACGAGTTGGGAAACCTGCGATGGCTTGAAGCTGAACGTATCCAGACCGGCTACTGTCGTAAATTCATCACGCACCGTAACGTGCCACGTGTACCACTGGTTGTTCACGAGGCCGGCAATGGGTCCGACAGCAACGCTCGTATCGCGCGTTTTGACTGTCATGTTCACCCCCGGCCCGCTGATGCGCAATTCATAGTAGTGGGGGTCCTCCGCCTGCACCGCGGCTTTTTCCCACTTGAAATTCAGCGCCGCATTTCTGTTGACCGTCCCGCCATGAGGCGGCGAGAGCAAGTTCGGTCGTGTTCTTGGTTGAAGCTGGTTGAACGTGAAGACGTACAGTCCGGTTTGCGTATCAGAGGCAATCCATCGTCCCGAGGGGAAGTACGGGTACACGCCCCACGAACCGATGTAGCCGTTCGAACCCCCAAGGTACGTATCGTATCCGCCGGCGTTCTGAATATTGTTCACGTCATGCACATCGGCGACGTACGAGCCGGCAGAGTAGTGAGCCATGTACACATAATTGCCGCGGCCGTGAATATTGTGAATGATCGCAGTCGGATTGGGCGTGAACGGCGTGAGCTGTGAGTACGCGGGAAGGTTCGTAATATCAAACACCTTCATGTTTTTATGCGTGCTTCCGATTTCATCCGACGTGAAGACATGGCGGCTTCCGATTGCAGCCCAGGTGTTGTGCGTGCCGGAACCCGGGTAAGTCAGCACTCCCAATGTCACGGGAAAACGCTTGCTGGCAACATTGACAATGTACACACCCTGCCCGTTGATCGCGGCGCCGTACAACGTGTCGTTGCGGACGTACGTGTCAT
>CAZJYO010000033.1:12570-14859 GCA_964550275.1 uncultured Chitinophagales bacterium | reverse complement strand
CGCGGGCACTGCGCATGACGCACCCGTACCGGCAACAGCCAGAGAGATTTTCAAAGCGTACAACGAATCCGCGATTTCGCTTCTTGATGAAGTGAAGAAACACTGGACAAACGATACGCTGAATCAACAGGATAGCATGTACGGCCAAATGTGGACGCGCGGCCAAACCCTGACGGCTCTGATTCATCACCAGATTCACCATCGCGGGCAAATGACCGTTTTGATGCGACAGGCCGGACTCGACCTTCCCGGCATTTACGGTCCGGCACGCGAAGAATGGGCGCAATACGGAATGCCCGAGCCCGCAGTGTAAGCGGTTCTTACATCCGATTTGTCACTCCATCAGTTTTTCATTCCTCTTCCTGCATTATTTTTTCTGAAAGACATGCCAATGAAATGCTTCATGGCTCTTTTCGCGGTTGTGATTGCAACTCTGAACGTGAGTGCGCAAAATATTTCTTCACGGCCCGTTCACACGTATTCCATTGTTGCGCGGGATAGTGTTACCGGAGAGATGGGCGTTGCCGTGCAATCCCATTGGTTTTCGGTTGGTTCGCTTGTCACGTGGGCTGAAGCGGGCGTCGGCGCTGTGGCAACGCAGTCGTTTGTTGATCCTGCCTACGGCCCGCTTGGACTCGGTTTAATGCGGTCAGGAAAGAGCGCGCAACAAGCTCTTGACGCGCTTGTTACTGTTGATGAAGGCCGCGCGGTCCGTCAGGTTGCAATGCTTGATGCAAACGGCGTTGTTGCCGCGCATACAGGATCGAAATGCATTGAAAGCGCCGGGCACATCACCGGAAGGAATTACTCTGTCCAGGCAAATCTCATGCTCAACGACAAGGTCTGGCCTGCGATGTCCAAGGCATTTGAAGGCACCTCAGGTGACCTCGCTGAAAGAATGCTGGCGGCGCTTGATGCGGCACAAGACGCGGGCGGCGACATTCGCGGGAAGCAATCAGCGGCCATTGTGATCGTCAGGGGAACATCCACCGGAAAACCATGGGCAGACAAAGTGATGGAACTCCGCGTTGAGGATCATCCCGAACCTTTGAAGGAGTTGCGCCGCCTCGTGAGCATCCACCGGGCATACGATCACATGAACCGCGGCGATCTTGCAATCGAAAAGAACGACATTGACGGCGCTCTGAAAGAATACAGTGCGGCTGAAGCGATGTTCCCCGAAAACCTTGAAATGAAATTCTGGCACGCGGTATCGCTTGTCAATATGAAAAAAGTAGATGAGGCCCTCCCGCTGTTTCAAACAGTTTTTTCCCAGGACAAACACTGGTCACTCCTCGTGCCGCGGCTTCCCAAAACAGGCGTTCTCACCGCGGATGAAGCGACTCTACAACGGATTCTCCGTTCATCAAAATAATTATGCGAACACCACCGGCACAACAAGAAACAGTTTCAGGATTTTTGGAAATAGACAACCGCGACTTTGGTTTCATGCGATCCCTTAAAGATGGATTGGATCGAAACCCGTCCGATGTTTTTGTCGGGTCACAATGGATCCGGAAATACCGTTTGAGAGCCGGCGTGATGCTTGAGGGAAACGCCGGACGCTCACGCGGAAAGAGTCCCGAGATCACCTCCATTCGCCTTGTGAACGGAATTCCGCCGGAACAATGGGCGACTGTTCCCGAATTCACGACGTTGACCGTGGTTTCGCCCGTCGAGAAACTTTCCCTTGAACGGAAAGGCCCGCCGATGTATGGCGACTCCTCACTGCGCATTATTGACCTTCTTTGTCCGCTTGGCAAAGGTCAACGCTGTATGATTGTCTCCCCGCCCAAAGCGGGCAAGACAATGCTTATTCAGCATATTGCCCATGCGATCAGCGAGATTCACAAAGAGATCGATCTTGTCGTGCTTCTCATCGACGAGCGTCCGGAGGAGGTCACGGAAATGCGTCGCACCATTCGCGGGCAGGTCTTCGCCAGCTCAAGCGACAGCGAACGCGGAAGACACGTCCAGCTTGCGCAACTTGTTCTTGAATATGCGCGCAGAAAAGTGGAAATGGGAAAGGACGTTGTTCTGCTGTTGGATTCATTGACGCGGCTTGGCCGGGCATTCAACCTGCACCAGCGAAGCAGCGGGCGTACCATGAGCGGAGGCGTCGATGCGCGGGCGCTGGAAATTCCCAAGAGAATTTTCGGCGCGGCAAGAACCATCGAAGACGGCGGATCGTTAACCATCATCGCCACCGCGCTGATTGACACGGGTTCGCGGATGGATGATCTCGTGTTCCAGGAGTTCAAGGGAACAGGAAATATGGAACTCGTTCTG
>CAZJYO010000033.1:0-12560 GCA_964550275.1 uncultured Chitinophagales bacterium | reverse complement strand
GCACACGCCGCGAAGAACGTCTCTTTGGTGCGCATGCATCGCAACATCAGGCATTGCGCAGATCCCTCGCCCGCAAATCCCCGCGTGAAGCAATGCTTACCATGCAGAAACTCCTTCAGCAATTTCCGACCAATGCACTTCTGCTCGAAAAGTTCGACGCTTGAATCTCTGCCGGTGTTGAGCTACCTTGACACCGTACTCTTCCCCAACAAACTGAATACATTTCATGGTCAGGCATTTCCGCGTTCTCCTTTCGTCCGTATTGCTGTTCGGACTTTCATGTTCATCCGAACATAACGTTGACCCGACCCTCATTGAGGCACTCCGGGAGCGCATCGAGGGCTTTGTCAAAGCCCAATCCCTCGCCGGATACCGGAGCTGGGTTCACGGTGATGAAGCGAAATCGGACTCCATCTACAAAGCCAACACTGATTTGTTTTCGATGGAGAACATCCGCCTTCTCCAACAGGCGGAGTCGGGCGAACAGGATTCCACCCAGCGGAAACGACTCCGGTATCTGTGCAGATATCTCATGACAGAGTATCTGAACAAGCACACTGCGCGCATTACGGACATTACCAGCAATATTGAGGCAACGTCCGTCATCATGGTTGACGGAAAGGAAATCTCCTACCGCGATCTTTCGGGCGCCATTTCCAATGAACCACACCAAACGAAACGAAGAGAACTCTACGATCAGGCGGGCCCCATTCTCGATTCGATCAACAAACACCTTACCGGACTTGAAGAAACCAACCGCAGTATTGCGCGCGCACTTGGTTTCACGTCATACAACGACATGGCGGAACGCTTGAAGGGCTTCCCGCTTGCCGAGTTCCGCGTCACGGCGCAACGCATCATCGATGACACGGACTCCTTGTATGCCTACCTTCTCACACGGGATGTGTTGAGACCCCTCAAACTCAGCGATACATCGTTCTATCGATTTGATACGGGGCTCTTGTTCCGGGGGGCGCAATTCGACAAGTTCTTTCCCGGATCAAAAATGATGCAGGCGTTGACCAACACGTACCACGGGATGGGCATCGACATCGAGAAGCTTGACGCCCTTTCGATTGACACCGAGAACCGCGAACGGAAGAACCCCCGTGCGGTGTGCTTTGCCATTGATATTCCTAATGACGTCCGGCTCAGCATCAAACCCATCGGTGGAATGGATGACTACGGCGCATTGTTTCATGAAGCCGGACACGGAATGCACTTTGTGCATACGGCGGAGAACGCAATGGAATTCAAGTATCTCGGAGAACAAACCGTTACCGAAGTGTACGCGTTTCTTTCCGAATACCTGATGACAAACCAGGCCTGGCTTCGCATGAAAGCCGGCTTGACAACATCGCAGTTGAAGGACTTCGTCAGGTACCAGGCATTCCAGCGGTTGTTTATGATCAGATTGTATGCCGCCATGTTCTTGTATGAGTCACAGCTCCATGCGGGAGCGCCACACCCGGAAAAAATCTACACGGAACTGGTGATGAAGACCATCGGCTGTGTTCCTTATCCGCCGGATGAGAAGCGATATCTCATCAGCGTTGATCCGCTGTACTACTCCGCCTCATATTTGCGCGCATGGTTTCTTGAGGCGCAATTAAACGCTGTGCTGACATCACGGTTCGGCTTCAACTGGTTCGAGAACGCCAACGCCGGCACCTTTCTCGTCTCTCTCTGGAAACTCGGGGACCGTTTGAATGGCGACGAGCTTGCACACCATATCGGCGTCGGCGCAATCTCTCCCGACGAGCTTCTCAAACAGATACGCATGATGGTTATTTTTTCTTCAAAGCCCTCCGTGTGAACCGGCCGGCGCGCTATCAGCAGCAATGTACTCTTCAGACTCCGTCCGGATTTGATTTTTGGAGAACCGCAACCAGTCACGGCTGGTATGCGCTGAAGCCGTTTTCTTGGGACCCCGCGAAACGAGAACTGCACCGGATTCTCCGGATCTCCGATAGCAAAGCGGTTCACGCCTCTCTCTGCGCGACGACCGGCCGTTTGCAGATTACGGCGCAATCCCTTCAACCCCTCAGTTCCTTTGAGACAAAGGAAATCAAAGAGCAGATCGGTTCATGCCTTCGATTGAATGAGGATTTCAGAGGATTCCACGAAGAAGCGCGACGACGACCGGAATACCGGTGGATTGCAAAGGTTGGAGCCGGAAGAATGTTGCGCGCCCCGACGCTCTTTGAAGATATGGTCAAAATGATCTGCACAACAAACTGCACCTGGGCTTTGACAACCTTGATGACATCAAACCTGGTGGAGGCCCTTGGCCTGCACTACCGGCCATCAATGCAAACCTTTCCAACTCCGGAAGCAATTGCAGGATGTACGGAGCGCTTCCTGCGCTCGGCAATAAAAACCGGATACCGCTCGCCTTATATCCTTTCTTTTGCCGAACGTGTCGCAACCGGAAAGCTGGAAATCGAGACATGTCGATCATCACCAATACCGACGCAGGAACTACTCAAGCGGGATCAGTCAGTTAAAGGGGTTGGCCCCTATGCCGCGGCGAATATCTTGAAACTTATCGGGCGATATGACTATCTCGGCCTTGATTCGTGGGTGCGCGCAAAGTACTATGCACTGCACAGAAATGGCCGTCGTGTTAAAGACGCGACGATTGAAAAACACTACGCGGGGTACGGTCGATGGCGGGGCTTGTTCTTTTGGCTTGAGATGACAAGGCATTGGCACACCGGGAAGTTTCCCGCATGAATGTTTCCCTCGAAGAAGTCCGGCTTTCGATTGCAAAGGAACTCGCAACGGGAACAGCGGCGCTCCGGGCAGGAAACGAAGGCATGGCTCGTGTCTGCGCGAGACGCGCCGCGGGCGCGGCAGTGTTGTTTTGGGTCCGACAGAATCCCCGGGACTGGAGGAGCGACATCATGGGCGCGTTAACCGCTGTTTCCGTTGACCACTCTTTTCCCTCTCCCGTGAGAGATGCCTGCAGAAGACTGACGGCAAGAATCACCGTGAACTTCGAATCGCCTTTTCAGACAAATCCCCTTGAGGATTCTTCAATAGTCATCAACCATTTCCTGGGAGATGACCATGAACACTGACACCCGCAAACTTTCGCCAGAAGTTTCCATCATTCTGTGCACTTTTGACAGGAAGCACCTGTTGCCGCGTGCTTTGGCATCCGTTCAAAAACAGAAATTCCGATCGTGGGAACTCATCCTGGTTGATGACGGAAGCACTGACGGTTCAGAGCGACTTCTTCTCTCGTTTCAACGGAAAGAGCCGCGGTCCGTCTATTTCCGACAACCGAACAAGGGACTTGCGGAAGCACGAAACGCCGGATTGAACATTGCCGGAGGGAAGTACGTGACGTTCCTGGACTCCGACGATGAGTATCTTCCCAACCATTTACAGAAGCGAATCACCTATCTGCATTCCCACCCGGATCTCGACGCGGTGCACGGGGGACTGAAGCCGGCGGGGCCAAGAGAGAAACAGTATGTCCCTGACGTCAATAACCCCGGAGGAAAAATACATGTCTCCCTGTGCCATGCGGCAGGGACACTTGTGGTAAAACGAACGTGTCTCCTTTCCATTAAGGGATTCCGTCAAATTCCGTTTTCAGAAGATTATGACTGCATCAGGCGTCTTGAGAAACGGTTTGCTGTCCGCAGGGTTTCCTTCCCCACATACCTCTACCATGTTGATGCGGACAACCGTCTGTGTGATTTGTTCGAAGAGGGCGGTGAAGAAAGAATACTGCAGTATCGCGGCAGGTGAAGAGCTTTGCTATTCCTGCGTGCCTGATTCGCGAAGCTCCCTGATGATGCCTGCTTGAATACGGCGTCCGTCTTCCGCTCCGACGCCGTAGAGTTTGCGGAGATTTTCATTGGTGACGTCATCGTCGGTGGTAATTATGCCGGACTTCCATGCGGATCGAAGCGCCTCGGTGAAGGTCTCCACCTGGACTTCTTTTTCAAGGGCAGAATGTGTTTTTCCGTCGACCCCAAGACTGACGCGCACAACATCCAGCATTGAGCGCTCATCACGGCTGGGCATTCCATCCACCCACATTTGGTGCATCATGCCGCGATACGTCTGCACAGACTCCTGGCGGAGAAGCTCCTTGCCTTCATTCGCGATCCGTTCCTGGTTCTCCTCCTCTTTGCGCTGTGCTTCTCCTTCGAGCGCGCGCTGTTGGAGAATGGCGCGGGCTTCGCCCTTTTTCTTTTGCGCGTTCAGAATCTCCGCTTCGCACAGTTGAGCGTCAGCATTGCCGGGCTCCAGTTCATACACGGCCTTTAGTTCTTCCATGGCTTTTTCAAACGCGCCGGACTGCACACACTCTCTTGCCTTGCGCAATGATCCGGTGATTTTCGCGGCGCGGACTGTTTTTTGCTCGGCCTCTTCGCGTTCAAGACGGGCCTGTTCCTCGAGCTTGCGCTGAACCTCGGCGACCTTGCGTTGTTGTTCCTCCTGCAGGCGCCGAACCTCCTGCTGGCGGAGTTCATGGTCTTTGCGCGCCTCGTAGATGGAACTTTCAAACGCACGCGCTTCCATGCTTGAGGGATCGAGGAGAAATGCCTTTGTTACTTCTTTCAGCGCTTCCTCGAACTTTGCTTCTGCGACCAATTCCTTGCCACGCTCCACGTATGAGCGAACTTTCTTGGCCTGCGCTATCCTCTTCCCTTCCTCAATGGCCTGCCGCACCGCCTCTTCGTATTTCCGGGTTTCCTCTTCTTCCTGGAGGCGCTTTGCCTCGGCTTCCTCCTCCAGGCGCCTGCGTTCAGCGGCTTGCCGGCGTTCTTCTTCCTCGAGACGGAGACGTTCTTCTTCCTGCCTGCGGCGCGCTTCTTCTTCGAGTTTTTCCTGGACTTCTTTCTCTATTCTCGCACGCTCCACGTCAAGTTGTTGCCGGAGATCGTCTTTGACGCGCTGTCGCTCTTCTTCAAGCTGACGCTGAAACTCCTCGCGGATTTTTTTGTTGTTTTCCTCTTCCGCAATACGGCGTTGTTGGGCTTGCTCTTCTTCCTGCTTCGTCAGCTCGGCGAGCTTTACGCGTTCTTCTTCGAGGTGTTTTCTGACCTCCTCCTCTATCCTCTTGCGTTCATTGGCAAGACGTGAGCGCTCTTCCTCAAGCCGCTTGAGCGCCTCCTCTTCTTTCCGACGGATATCCTCTTCTGTATTTTTCCGAAGCGCTTCAAGGGATTCCTGATCCTTCGCACGCTGTTCCTCGAGACGACGGTTTTCGTGCTCGAGCCGGGCGCGCATTTCCGCCTCGAAACGTTCCATGTCTTCGGTAATCTTGCGTTTTGCTTCGGCCTCAAGACGTTCCCGCTCCGCCTCAATCATTCTCGCCGCATCATCACGCGCCTTCTGACGCGCTTCCTCCTCCATCCTCTCACGATCGGCCTGTTGTTGCTTTCGCTGTTCCTCTTCGCGCACCTTTTGTTGTTTTTCCGCCTCGACACGCAGAGCTTGTTCATCCTCGCGCCGCTTCTTTTCCTCCTCCAGCTTCCGGTTCGCTTCTTGAAGCCTTCGCTGAACTTCTTCTTCCGCCTTTCGAAGCATCTCCTCTTCTACGCGATGGCGCTCATCTTCTTCTGCGCGACGCTTCGCTTCCGAAATAGTCTGTTGGCGGGCAAGTTCCTCAAGGCGCTGACGTTCTTCAAGTTCCTGTTTTCGCTTTGCCTCGGCGGCGGCAAGCTGGCGCTCTGCTTCTTCCAAGCGGCGACGCTCTTCCTCTGCCTCCCTCCTCGTTCTTTCTTCTTCAGCGGCTTTCTCTTCAAGAAGCCGCGCCTGTTCTTCGGCTTGACGCTTTGCTTCAGCTTCTTCCTGCTGGCGGCGTTCTTCTGCCGCCTTCTGCTGCGCTCGCAGTTCTTCGGCCGCTTTTTCAGCGTTCAGCCGTTGTTGCTCTTCTTCCTGGCTCTGACGATAGGCCTCGACTTTTGTATCAGTCGGCGGCGCAGGTGCGGTACTCACCACTGCATCGGGGGGTGCAATACCATCGCGCTTTTGAATGGCGAGCTCAATGCGCTCGCGGTATGCTATGGCGTAGGGGTTTTTGGAGTCTGTTTTCTGGGCCTGAACAACAAGCTCAAGGGCGCCATTGTAGTCGCTGGCCTTGTAGAGCTTGTCGGCTTTCTTGAGAAGTTCTCCCGCCTTCTTTCTCTTTTCCTGTTCAGCTGATAGGTCAACGTCTTTCATCGGCGGGGAGTTTATGTCGTTCTATGAGAGAATTTAGCGAAAAATATATCCACAATGCCTTTGAATGTCAACGAATACAGAATTGAGGAGTTATTGAGCAATGGCCCTGCGGAATTCGGGCTCATTCTGGATATTGAAGAAGTCGATATCCAGAACGGCCTCCACCTGCCAGTGCTTCTCAATAGCTTTGGAGAGAAATGCCAATGCCTCGGCAGTGTTCTTCTGAATGGCGTGCATTCGTGCGACATTGTACAGGACGACCACATTGGCGGGTCCAAGCTCAAGCGCCCGCTTGGTTGCTGTTTGTGCCTGCCGTGATTCACCCAAACGCGTATGGACCAACGCAAGATACGAGTATGCAACAGCGTCTGCCGGGCTCGAGGAAATACGGGATCGCAAAACATCCCTTGACCGTTGGAAGACTGCCTTCCACTGATTTACCGGCTTTCCTGCCGACTGGTACACGCGGCCAAGCTTGTACAAATCAATATAGCTTTCCCGAAGGAGAGCCGTACGGTCAACCAGAATTCGTATTGATCGATCATGCTGTTGAACGTACATCAGCGCATCAGCCAGCCATTGCGCGGAATACTCGACCGGATTCGGTGAAAGGGAGGCGGCGCGTTCGTACTGCACCCGTGCGGAATCAAAATCTACAAGCCTGTGTGTTTGATCCTGATCCGTGTACAAGGCCTTGTACAGGTAAGCAGAACCAAGCCGGGTGAATGAATCCATGGCGCGAGGATCAAGTGAAACAGATTGATGCGCCGACCTCAGCGCCTCCTGAACTGCGCCAGAACGCAGATAGACGTGAGATAAGCTTCTATGGACTTCCGCACTGCCCGGAAGAACGGCAGCGGCTCCTTCTGCCAGTTCCTTTGCCTTTTCGATGTCGTTCATATAGGACGACATCATTATTCCGGAAAGCAACAACCCCTCCGGACACTTCGGGTCAATACTCAGGGCCCTGCGTGCAAGTTGATGCGCGCGCTCGAAGTGGCTGCGGGACGAATCGATCCCAAGCTCATACAAGAGAAGGTGGGCGCGGCCGGCCGCGGCACATGTCGCTGCGACACTTGAATCAGCATCAAGCGATTGGCGGAACCACTCGAGAGACGCAGACAAGGATGCACTATCCGGACGACGGAGGAAATACATTCCATGCAAGTACGCGTCATACGCATCTCCATAAAACGGGAGAGCGCTTGTAAGGGATTGCTCCTGCGCGGGTGTTGTTGTGACTCCAAGTTGGGAGAGCATTGCACGGGCAATCTCAACGCGCAAGGCGGCTGCCTCACGCACCGACCCTTTGAATTCATTGCTCCAGACCGGATTGGCCTGCATGGTATCATACATTGATACATTGACCGTCACGACATCTCCCGAGCGGTCCAGATTCCAAACCACGAACGAGCCTGCCCCCACAAGCTTTGCCGACTGGGCGTTGTGCAAGCGGGGATCCTGGAATGTCAACGACGTTCCCGGACCGATCAAGCGGAGGTCACTCGCCACTGCAACCGCGTTGATCAATTCCTCGCCATATCCCTCGACATAGTAGTCCAGAGAGCCATCACGCGTGTTTGTTGTTCCCGGAAAAATAATGAGCGAATACTTGGGCGGGAATACTGCATTCTGAACAGCGGTGATGATGAAATACGCAGCAGTGACAACAAGCGCTATGCCCGCCACAATAAGAACGGGCTTGACGGGAATGTGGATTTTTGACGCCCGCTCCACGGCGCGTTCAACGAAGGGGCGCTTCCGTACTTTTGGAGCGGCGGCCGCCTCTTCCGCAACATCGTGATAGACCGTCTCTGACTTGGATTCTTTGATTGTTTCACCCCAAGGGTCTCCTTCACGAACCGGCTCCTTGCGCGCTTGGGGCGGCGGCGCGGCGGCGGTTTCCTCAGCTTTTCGTCGCGCTTCCTCTTCGCGAATCTGGTCAGCAAGGACTTTGGCCTTTTCTATCTCCTCTTTGAGTTTGGTCGCTTCCTCATTCTCTTCGTCTTCCGCCAGGATTTCCTCGATATCCTTCAACGCAAGGTCGTACTTCTCGTATTCGTAGTGCTTCGCCGCTTGAGCAAGAAGATCGGAGAGTTTTTTCTTCAGCGATTCACGCTGGCGTTGAGCATCTTCACGCATCTTTTCAGGAGAGCGCTTCTTGACCTTGACACTCTGCTGGTTCTCCTGCAATACGGCAAGACGAAGCTGATACGCGCGAAGTTCCGGATCGTTGGGGGCAAGGGTGCTGAATTCTCCCAGCAAAGGTCCGGCTTTATCGGGAAGACCGCGATCAAGGGCAATGACGAGCCGTTCCCTGACCTCCTCAACGCGGGAAAGTGGTTCTGGTGGTTCTACATTTCCGGGTGGGTCAACCGGAGGCGGTACTGGCGGGCGCCGCGGAGCCGACTGCTTCTCCTCATCCTCAATGCGTTTGAGCTCTGCCTCTTCCGCCCGGCGTTTGATCTCATCAAGCAGTCGTTGTCGTTGATCTTTTTGGCTGGCTTCGTCGTCCGCCGACATTATGCTCCCGCATCAGGAATACGCGTGTTTAGACACGCTGTCTGTGCGAAAAATATATCCAAATCGATTTTGAATGTCAACGAAGGTTTGGCGGCGGGATTTCGCAATACGTTGGAACGACGGGACTCAAAACTATTTCTTTGCAGCATCCGCGAGAATCGTGAGGAGATCTGCCTCCAGACTCCACAGGCTTCTCGGCAACTCTTCCTATCTCCACGCCGTCCCTGAGAAAAATGAAGGTCGGAACTTTTTCAACGGAGTATTCGGCCGTTACTCCGTCTAAACTCTTTTTGCTTCGGTCAAGCCCGTAGAGCGATACCTTTGAGGAATCAATTCCGACCGCATCCATAATCTTCATCAAATGTGGAACTTCTCTTCGACTGTCTCCGCACCAAGTTCCAAAGAATACTACAACCTCGACATCCGGCTGGAGTATTTTCATCAATTCCACAAACTCGGTGGCTACGGCAACAGTATCGAACCGTGTACAGAATTCCTGATACCGGGGATCGAACAACACAGAGCGGCTGGTCCATCCAAGTTGGATCGGTCCATCATCGGATTTGCCCGCATTACTTGAGGCACACCCGGTCAAAGAAACGGCATGGAAAAGAACCCCCACCACAAGGAGCGCCTGGAAGCCGTGTTTACTTTCCATCAATGAACTGGTATATTTCATAAGCGAATCTACTCGTTTCAATTGCGAAAGACAAATCCGGAATTCCCATGCCCGAAGCCCTCGATCGAAAATATGACTTTCAGGATCCATCTACAGTTGACACCGAAATCCTGGAGACATTTCCATACGAATATCCCGGCAAGGATATCACCATCAACATCGACACTGATGAATTTACCGCCGTATGTCCATGGTCCGGATTGCCGGACTTCGCCACCATCAAAATCGACTACATCCCCGATGCTGTCTGCATCGAACTCCGCTCACTAAAATACTATCTGCTCTCCTACAGAAGCGTCGGTATTTACCAGGAACATCTTGTCAACAGAGTCCTCGAAGACCTCGTGAAATGTTCATCACCGAAATGGATGAGAATAACAGCGGATTACAAAGTCAGGGGCGGCGTGCACACGGTCGTGAGCAGGGAATTCAAAGAATGAAAGGGAGCCGTGAATCGTCCTGCAACACATGGCAGGCAACCGTGTAAAAACAAAAAGCCCCGGCATGTTCCCGGGGCTTCCTTGTAGCAAGTGTTATCTGTTGTCAGACTTTGGAAACGTTTGACGCCTGAAGGCCTTTCGGTCCCTTCTCAACATCAAACTGTACTTTGTCTCCTTCATTGAGAGACTTGTATCCTTCTCCGACGATTGCCTTATAGTGGACGAACACATCTTCGCCCGATTCACGCCGGATGAAACCAAATCCCTTGGCTCCGTTGAACCACTTGACTGTTCCTTTTTCCATAGGAACACCCTTTCACAAAAAAATACTTGAAACGTACTGCCGAGTTGCCTCTTAATAGTAACCCGTAGCGCGGAAAAACCGTGTCTGGGTGTTCTTGAAAAGCACCATCAACGGAACCATTAAAAGCGCAAAAAACGGTGTACTGTTGATTGCGAACGTTAAGATAGCATAATGAAAATGTAATTGCAATACGAACAGGCGGGGCAAAAAAAAGAGGATACCGCGTGTCCCGGCGCAGTATCCTCGGCGCACACGTGAAGGTTCCCATCCCACCTGGCGAACCCTCACAGAGAAACTCAAGTCATAAAGTCTTCGGTATCATAAAGAGTGTTTTCATCAATCGGGTTACCGGTGCCGGTTGGCTTTGATCTCACCGGCGACGGCTGTTGTTTCGATAAAACAAACGGCAGAGAAACAAGCAGTGCGACAAAAGCTGTTATGGCGACGAATTTCATGCTCATACCTATTGAATGGTGACGAAGACCTCCTCACCGAAGATGGAGCTGAAGGTAATCGCATACCACGATTGAACTTCCATTTCCTCAAGGAGGATCATTTCCAGATATTCGCGTTCGTCTTTTGAAAGGGGGTTGAATCTATATTCCATTTTCATTTGCGACCTCCATGCTGTTTCTTTACTGTTTTCTTACTACACGAATAACGTGCCAGTTCACGAAACCGCAAAAGAAGACCGCTACAAGTCCTGTATTGTCCTCATTTTTCGACAGATTCCGTTGCCGGTAGTACATTAGTCACGGCAATTTTTACCGGAGAACATCCCATATTTTTACACTTCAATCGGCGAAAGAAAAAGTGAAGGGTAACTTCCGGCCTTGAATTACTCTGTTTTAAAGGATCATCTGTGTCACGGTATGGTCTGTTTTTTGCAGTTTTTTATCTATATTCATCGTGCGTCGAACGACCACATCGCCATTTCATTTAAGGAGTGCATTGAATGATTAACGAAATCCAAACCTTGCTTGGATCAGATGCAAAGACCCTTCTTGACCACAAATGTACCGGAATCCCCAAGGAATCGCTCCATTTACCCGGACCCGATTTTGTCGATCGTGTGTATATGGGATCCGATCGAAAACCGCCGGTACTGCGTGCATTGCAACAGATGTATTCCCATGGAAGACTTGGAAACACTGGCTATCTTTCCATTCTTCCTGTCGATCAGGGCATTGAACACTCAGCCGGCGCCTCTTTTGCACCCAACCCGATGTACTTTGATCCTGAGAACATCATCAAGCTTGCAATGGAAGGAGGATGCAACGCGGTAGCTTCTACCTTCGGCGTGCTTGGCGCGTGCGCGCGAAAATATGCCCACCGGATTCCCTTCATCGTGAAGATCAACCATAACGAGTTTCTTTCCTATCCCAACAGTTACGATCAAATCATGTTTGGAACTGTTGATCAGGCGGTGGAAATGGGTGCTGTGGCAGTTGGCGCAACCATCTACTACGGCTCGGAGGAATCAAAACGACAGATACAGGAAGTCGCTGTTGCATTCAAGTACGCGCATGATCGAGGACTCGCGACAATCCTGTGGTGTTACACAAGGAACCCGGCGTTCAAGACAAAGGAAATGGACTACCACGTCTCAGCCGATCTCACAGGCCAGGCGAATCATCTCGGCGTCACCATCGAAGCCGATATCATCAAACAGAAACTTCCGGAAAACAACGGCGGGTTCACAGCATTGAACTTCGGAAAGACTCACAAGAAGGTCTACAGTGACCTTACTTCGGCAAACCAGATTGACCTGACACGATACCAGGTTGCAAATTGCTACATGGGCCGAGCGGGACTCATCAATTCAGGTGGAGCTTCAGGAGAAAATGATTTGGCGGAAGCTGTTCGCACAGCAGTTATTAACAAGCGTGCGGGAGGTACGGGATTGATCTCCGGGAGAAAGGCGTTTCAGAAACAGATGAAGGATGGCGTGAAACTCTTGAACGCTATTCAGGATGTTTATCTCGCGAAGGAAGTCACAATAGCATAATGATCTCTTCCTGCGTGGCCCGGCATCGGGTCACGCAGGAATCAGTCTTCTACAAGCTCGTTGCGCACAAGCGCCATCACAGCGGACTGCGAGACAATCAGATACTTCCTTTCTTCAAACCCGACTTCGACTGCCTGATCTCTCAGAAACAGCGCATAGTCTCCCTCTTGTGCCTGTAACGGTATGTACCGGATCGGTTCTTTGGGTTTCGCCCACGGTTCATCATCCGAGTAATTCGGATTGGGAATGGCATAACCTGGACCAACTTTGACTACCTTTCCTGTGGCAACCTTTTCTTTCTCCCGCACCGACGGGGGCAGATAAAGACCCGATTTGGTCTTGTCCTCCGATTCATCAATCTGAATAAGCACTTTGTCGCCCACAACAATCATGTGTTATTTGAACTGCATTCGATTC
>CAZJYO010000032.1:0-15266 GCA_964550275.1 uncultured Chitinophagales bacterium | reverse complement strand
TGGGCTTTGTAAACGACGCCCATTCCTCCTTCGCCCAATTTCTCGAGAATTCTGTAATGCGAAATCGTAGAACCGATCATAAAGATACCCGCGATGAAATTGGGCTACGGAGGACGGGTCCGAGCTGACGAAGCTCCTTATCTTGGAGCGTAGTCAGCCCGCCTTCGCCAAGCTTTTCCAGCATCTTGTAATGAGAGATGATGGTACCGATCATGAGACCACCCCAAGCATCGAATAAGGGCTCCGGCGGGCAGGTCCGCCTTCACCTAACTTTTCCAGTATCTTGTAATGACTTATGGTTTGACCAATCATCGCTTGCCCAGAAATTCACATAATGAGGGGTTAACCCAATGAATCAAAAAAAGGGGTCAAATTCTTCAGTGCTCAGGCGTGCCCTTGTATTCGAGTGCGAGAAGCGTGATATCATCGGTCTGGTTGGCCTTGCCCATGTACTTCAGGATATCGACGACAATTCCGCGGACGAGGTTTTCCAAAAGGTCAGGTTTATTCTTCGTGAGAAACTCTGAGAGCCGGCTTTCCGAGTATAATTCCTGAAGCGGATTCATGGCTTCGGTAACGCCATCAGTATAAAGAACGATCCGGTCGCCTTGACTGAATTGAACCTCACCGGTCCCAAATGTAAAGGGTTCGATCTGACCGAGAAGAATTCCCTTTGTGTCTTCTGCCTGCACTACTTCTGCTGATTTGCGGATAATGAACGGTAAGTTATGGCCGCCGTTGCAATATTGAATAACCCCTGTGGTTGTCTCAAGCACGCCGTAAAACACAGTGACAAATGTGCTCGCATCGCTATCAGGGATAAGCATGGTGTTCACACGTGAGAGACATTCCGCAGGGTCAAGTATTTGTGATGCGATGCCTTTGATCATTGTGCGCGCAACAGCCATGTAGAGGGCAGCCGGAATTCCCTTTCCTGATACGTCGCCGATGACAAAGCCAAGATGTGTGTCATCGATAAGGAAGAAATCGTAAAAGTCTCCGCCGATATGCTTCGCAGGGTGCATTTCTGCGTACACAGAAAACTCATTGCGGTGAGGGAACGCGGGAAACCGGCGGGGGAGAATCGATTGCTGGATGCGCGCGGCGGTGCCAAGATCGCGCTGAACGTCCAGCAGCTGCCTGCGATCGTCCAACGCCGACTTGATGGCGGCGATTTCTTTCATTCCCTTTTCGATGGTTACCTGAAGATCGTTGAAGTCAATCGGTTTAGTGACAAAGTCGAACGCACCACGGTTCATTGCCGTGCGGATATTTTCCATGTCGCCGTACGCGGAGACAATCACGGTTTTTAATGCGGGATCATTCTTCTCCTGGAGTTTCTGCAACAGGGTCAACCCATCCATGCGCGGCATATTGATGTCGGAGAGGATGAGCGTGATATCGTCCGAACGGTCAAGTTGGGTCAATGCCTCCTCGCCATCGCCCGCGAAGACGAATTCGTACACATTATTCTGGATCTGCTTTCTGAACTTCTGCAGGATAAGCATTTGCAGGTCGGGTTCGTCATCAACGACCATGATTTTTGGTAACGCCATAACGGTTGTACTCCGTACGCTTAGCTTTTATGTTTCGAGAGCAGGGTTTGAATTTCCATCTTCAGTGAATCGAAATCAATCGGTTTTGTAAAGAACTCCTTTGCCCCGGATTCCATTGCTTTTCTGTGATTGTCGGCGTCACCATAGGCCGAGATCATGCTGACGTGGATCGCCGGATATTTTTCCTTGATGACGCCGAGGAGTTCAAGTCCGGTCATCCCCGGCATGTTGATGTCGGAAAAGACGTACACCACATCCGGCGGCTCGGAACTTCCGATGACTTCAAGGGCTTGCTGTCCCGAAAAAGCAAACACCAGTTCAAGTCCGCCGGAGCGAATCTCCTTCCTGAACTTTTGCTGGAAGAGTAATTCGATATCTGTTTCGTCATCGACGACGAGGAATTTCATTTTGTGGTCTCACTTTGTGCGCTTATTTTCTGACCGGCAAACCTGTTTGACTATGACAGGAAGCTCTCTGGTTCTGGTCAAGCTCACTGTATCTCCTTGCGTTCAGGTTCCGCTTCTCATTTTAGGAGAAGGGACAGGGGATGAGGTAGCTATAATGTCTTCATTCAGTTCGGCAAAGTAATGTAAAACGTCGCCCCGCCGCTCTTGTTTGTTTCGATTGACAACTGACCGCCATGTGCCTTCATAATATCGTTGGTAATGGAGAGTCCGAGTCCGGTTCCCTGCGTTCCCTTTTTTGTGGTGAAGAATGGCTGGAGGATTTTATCCTTGATTGCATCGGATATTCCGGGACCGTTATCGGCGATCTCAAGTATTACGCGGTTTGACTCGCGTTTGGTGCGGACCGAAAGTTTAGCCAGGTAGGACGTGCTCCCCGAGGCCGATTTCTCTCGCATTGCATCGAACGCGTTCTGGCAGAGATTCAGAACAACGCGGCTGAAGTCTTCGGCTATCAACGATGGCGTACCGACAGACTGGTCAAGATCAAATACAATATCAACATTCATCGGGTTCTTCCCGGCTCGCATACCATGGAATGCCAGCGTAACGTATTCCTTTACAAGAGCGTTTACATCGGTCGGCTCTTTCTTCCCGCTTCCGCCGCGTGAGTGTTGCAGCATGGATTTGACAATGCCATCAGCGCGTTTGCCATGTTCGATAATCTTCCCCAGATTCACTTTGACATCACCAAGAAGTTTTGCAACCTCGCTGTTGGTCGCAACCTGGGTCTTGCTGATTTCATTCAGCGCTTCGTCGACAAGCTCAACCGACACTGATGAAAAGTTGTTCACAAAATTCAGCGGATTCTTGATTTCGTGGGCAATGCCCGCAGTGAGCTGTCCCAGCGACGCCAGCTTTTCCTGTGTAATTAACTGGTTCTGTGTTGCCTTGAGTTCGGAGAGAGAGCGGTTCAATTCAGATGTACGTTCGGTGACCTGCCTCTCCAGCATGATATTCTGATTGGAGAGGATCTCGTTTTTCTCCTCCGTGACCTTCAAAACCTTCTTTCCCTCCTCCTCGATCTCTTTCAAAATCTCATTGTAACGCACGGCGATATACACCGTCAGGAGGAGAGGAGCGGAGAGGATGATGACCGTAAGCAACGGTCGCTCAAATTGCAGGAAGGCCTCGTAGTCATACTTATGAATCGAAGTGAACACTGCCGCTCCTAATGTTGGCGCCACCATTGATGCAATCACCGCCCATTGTGCCTTCGTCAGGGATTTCCACGATGTGTAGCCGAGATAGACAAAGTACAGCATCATTGTAGCGTTGATGATTCCGAAGGGAAAGGAAATATCGTGTAAGTGGGCGATAACGCTGGCGATTGGTAACGACAGCAAGATAAGTCTGGTCAGAAGCGATATCCTTCGTTTCAGAATCCACTCGAATACCACAAGAGTAACCGCGGTAAGCGCTGCCGCCGAAGCACCATAAAGCACAACGCGGAGTTTCTCCGCCCAGTACGGCAATTCAGTGTAATAGCCAAAGTTGTAAACAAGGGTTAGAAAAAGAACGAGTGACGTCAGAATAGCAACAAGGAGGAACACGCGTTGCCCGCGGTTCAGGAACACCAACAACCAAAACAGGAGCGAGAGCAATCCGGTAATGGAAATCCACAATGTATTGTAGATGTAGACCTGCTGGATGTCTTTTCGGACGTAGTCATCGTAGTCAGGTCCGGTTACACTGATAAGCTTGGCAAGGTTCTCTGGTTTTAACCTGTTGTGTCTCTCGGTGAAGAAGTCCTCGCGGTCAACAAAGTGCATTGCCAGAAGGTGTTCCTCTCCGACCCACAATTTCAACGGCACGGGATACTTTGAAACGGGATTGTACGCTTGAAGGGGATTGGTGCTGCCAAACCTTGCAGTGAGGATTCCATCAACATAGACATCGGTGGCGGCCCACAGTTTGCGGCTGAGTCCGAGCGGGACGCCTTCAAGTGTGCTATCGATCCTTATTCTTGTACGGAACCACCCTTCCACGACGCCCCCGTCATTCTGAAGGGACGAAGAGAGTTCAACAGGCCGCATTCTTTTCCAACCGTCAGGGTTGAAATCCCTGCGCGCCCACGATGGATCGTTTCCCTGACGAAACACCCAACCATCGAGTTCTGCCAATGGAATTTCCTGGCGGGCGTTGAACATCCCCGCCGAAAGGACGATCACGGTATCTTTCGCGTTGAGTGTCTGAGAACCGGTGAACAGTATACAAAGCAAAAGAAGAGTGGTTCTTGAATGTGACTCGATTCTCATTCGGAAGTTTGCATATTCGATAGTGGGATAGAAACTTTGAATACCGTACCAGCTGCTCCTGATGATTCGATGCTGAGACTCCCGCCGTGTGCTTTGATGATTTCATTGGTTATGGAAAGCCCCAACCCGGTTCCCTGTGTTCCTTTTTTCGTTGTGAAGAATGGTTGGAGGATCTTGTCTTTAATGGCATCGGGAATCCCCGGGCCGTTATCTTCCACTTCAATGGCGATGGTATCTCCCTCTTTGTGCGTACGCACCGTGAGGCGGGCACGATAGGATTTCGAGCCGGTCAGCTTTTCACGCATGGCGTCAAACGCGTTTTGGGAAAGGTTAATGATGACGCGACTGAAATCGTTGGCAATCAGAGGAACCACGCCAGCGGCAGGGTCAAGGTCAAGTGCTATTTCAACATTGATCGGATTCTTGGCGGCCCGCATCCCGTGAAAAGCAAGATTGACATATTCCTTCACCAATGCATTGAGATCCGTGGGTTCTTTCTTGCCGGTGCCGCCGCGCGAATGTTGAAGCATGGATTTCACGATGCCGTCAGCCCGTGTTCCGTGCTCGATGATCTTGGCGAGGTTGGTCTTGACGTCGGTGAGAAGCTGGGGAATGTCGCTGTCACCTTCTGCGGGCTTTTTTGCAATCTCTCCCATCACTTCGTCAATCAACTCGACAGACACCGATGAAAAGTTGTTCACGAAGTTCAAAGGGTTCTTGATCTCATGGGCGATACCTGCGGTAAGTTGACCAAGTGAGGCGAGTTTTTCCTGTTGAACAAGTTGCGCTTGTGTTGCACTCAATTCGGTGAGCGCATCCTCGGCTCGTTGCTTTTCCGCTTGTAGCTGGATCAGATCAAGATGCGCCTGATGTGCCTGTGCCTCTGCAAGTTTCAGGTCACTAAAGCGTGTGAACGTGAGATTGAGTACAGCAGCAAAGCGTTCAAGCAATGTCTTTGTCTCTTCAGGAAGCTCAACGGGAGAAGCAATGCCGATAAAGCCCCTGGAAAAGTAGGCAACAGTCTGCACTCTTCGCGTCTGTGAGAGTCCGTCTTTGAAGGGAACATTCAACGAGTGGAGATACGCGAAGTACTCCTCCAACTCCTCTCCCTGCATGTCAATGGTGATGGATTGTTTTGCATTCCTCCAGCCATCGTGCATCTTTTTCAATGAACGGTTCTTTAGTAGATTTGTCGCAAATGCAGAGTTGACCTTGCTTCCGTCTTCATCCGTGATCCAGAACTCGACATCACCACCATCATTCTTGATGATGGCAATGTAGAGGCGATTCGGTGCGATTCCCAGCGCAATGAGTTGTCTGAAAAGTAGTGACGCTGTCTCAGCGAGCTCATCAGACTTTTGCATTGCAAGAGTTCTACTACGAACCCGTTCGAGAGCGGCTTCAATTTGCGCTTCCCGCGCCTGCGCTTCAGCTTTGTGGATTTCAAAATATCGCCGGAACGTAAGGTCAACGATTGTTCTGAAACGGGACAGGATGGCAATGTCGTTTTCCAGGAACGGTTTCAGCGACCAGGCATAAAAGTTGCCGCCGGAGAACGGGAGGTAATAGCCGTATTCATCATGTTGAAATGGTTTGGTGCCGTCCTTTACGGGGAAGGGCTCAAGAGAGAGTACTTGGTAATATGACTCCAGTTCGGTTCCGCGAAGAACAGGGAAGTAATTCTGTTGTGTGGACCAAGCGTCATACTGCAATGCAAGACAGGGGTGACGGGACGGATCGGGGGAACCCGTTACCGCAACGGCGTCATTCTGTTCTGTTGTTGTTGAGGCATAATAGACTGGTGCAGGGCGATCTTTCGAGTACAGGGCGACACCCGTCCGAATGGTTTCCATGCCGAGTTTACGCAGTTCACTGAACGCGGCACTGACAGTTGCCGAAAGGTCTTTCGTGGAGTGCATTGCCATCGCTTTGCCACGGACTTTTTCTAACGCGGCTTCAATGCGTGCCTCGCGCGTTTGAGCTTCAGCTTTCTTCAGATCAAGATACCGGCGATATGCCAGATCGAATACCGAGGCGGCTCTGCGCTGAAGCGATTTGGATTCTTCTGAAGGAGGCCGGTGAGATACCATCAGCAATGTTCCACCGGCAAGGAACGTGAGATGATACCACAGCCGCTCGGACGGAGTTTCCATCGCATACCGTGCAATCCTTTGGTCGGACTTTGCCAGTACTCTTCCGAGTTCCGCCGCCTTTGCGCCATCCGCTTCTATCGTATGTTCCTTTTTTCCCGAACGATATGCCGATATCATTTCACTGGTCAGAGTACTCGCCTTCCAGGGAATTGATGTCGTGCCGGTAATGATCTCACCGTTTGACACGGCAGGTGGCCGGAAGGCATACCACGAGAAAAGATTATCTGCATCTTCCTCAAAGAGACTGATGACGCAGGTTTCAAGTTCGGGTTGGCCCAACAAACCCATTTGTTCACGCAGAATGTGAACGACATTCTCTATCTCGCCGGATGTATGCATTGCCATGGCGCTCGCGCGGATGCGTTCCAAGGCTGCTTCGATCTGTGATTCCCTTGCCTGTGCTTCAGCTTTCTTCAGATCAAGAAAACGGGTATAGGTTTGTTCAAACACTTTGGCGAATCGTTTGAATATTTCTTGAGTCTCGGGGTGATGATCATGCAGGTGAAAGGATAAATATCCCTGATTAAAAAAGGCGAGATGATATACTATCGTGTCAGGGAATTGATAACCAGTCTCCCGCAGTTGTCTAATGACATCGCCAATTCCGGGAAGCGTAGCCAAATAATCAAAATGTTCTTTGAGGCCTCTACCCCTAACTTCTATCAACGCAAAATCATCACCTCTCTCCATCGCTTTATAGACTTCCCTGTACACCGGGCTTTCTGTATGAGGCAGTGTAAAAGGTTGTTGCAAGCCGCCTTCTGCTGAAGTCATCCAAGCTGTTGTAGACTTTTCTTTTTTGTCCCAAATATTAAAACCGCAGCTTCCAGTATCAATATTCAGCATTTTCATTTGACCAAAAAGCAATGTGGCTACATCTTGTAATTCCCCGCTTTTTTGCATTGCCATTGTTCTGGCCCGGACTTTTTCTAACGCGGCTTCGATCCTGGCTTCCCGCGCCTGTGCCTCCGCCTTTTGGAGATCGAGGAAGCGGGTATAGGTTTGCTGGAATACGGTTCCGAAGCGCATGAGTGTGGCATTCTCTTCATCCGAATAAGGGACGCCCGAAAAATTCTCGATGTACAGGCCGACATTCTCCATTAAGACCGTTGATATGGCAAGACCGGGACAACCGAAATAATATTCCTTCGCGTTCTCCGGAACAGGAAAGAGAGCAAAAAGGTCCATATAAAATTTGTTCTTCTCTTCGAAGGTCAGCCGGTTGGCGAAGAAAGCTTTCCCTCGTTTCTTTGCTTCCCTGAAACTGTTCCAATGCGGAGAATCAAAGTAGGGGATCGTCACCTCGTAGGGAACCTCGTGCCGGTCAGCCAGCCAGATATGCATGTCGTCTCTGGCTTTGTAATCAATGATGAAACCGGTGTGCTCAACGAAAATGTTGAGTTGAAGAAACTGATCATAGACAACCCGGATAACCTCTTTGAGCTCCACGCTTTTTTGCATGCCCATTGTTCTGCTTCTGATTTTTTCAAGGGCCGTTTCGATTTGCGCTTCCTTTGCCTGTGCTTCAGCTCTCTGCAAATCGAGAAAACGCCTGTACATGGAGCCAAAGACAGAGGCAAATCGCTCCATGATACTCAGCTCTTCATCCGTCAAGCGCTCGCGTCTGACGATATTCACCGAGCCCTCCGGAAAGAAGAAGGTGTAAAACACCTCTTTGGAGTTGTGAACCTTTTTTGCCGGATAAGAGAGAATGGAAGACATCACCTTGTAGTACCTCACAACGTCCTTCCCGGCAAATTCCATGGAGAAGAACTTCTTCTTTGCCTTCCATGCATCGAAACAACCGGCAAAGAACGGGTGACTCTTCTTTGGAACCACACCAAGGATTTTCGTCAAAGGTTGATCGGCGTGCGCCCGTGACCAGACTGTCACCGTTTCTTTCACCGCATCAAAGGTTGCAATGCCCGTCCGAATGGACTCAATACCGAGTTCCTTCAATTGCTGGAAAACCACATCTGCGGCTTCGACCAGTTCATCGCTCTTGTGCATTGCATTCGCTCGCGCACGAACTCTCTCCAGCGACAATTCAATTTTGGATTCCCATGCGTGGGTCTCCGCTCTTGCGACGTCAGTGTACCGGCGGTAGGCCAATCCAAATACATTGCGAAATCGTTTCAGAACGGCGAGTTGTGTCTCTGTCACTGGCGCGAATGACGAGACGCTGAGTGCGCCAAGCCCGGTTGAGTAGGAGTAGTAGTACACTGATTTCGCTGTATCAAGCTTTGGATCAGGGAGGTATCCAATGTGCTCTCTGTACTTCCGCCAGGCGGCAATCTCCTTTTTCGTAATGATGACTTCCGCAAACGCATCGTTTCCCTTTTTCATTTCGTTCACCCATTTCTTTACGATGGGATGATCGTTGTAAAGAACCTCAATGGTACCGCTGACGCCGTAGTCTGAATAGTAATGGCTGAGAACAGACTCTTTTGAGTCGTTATTGATGAGGATCTCAGTATTGCGAATGTCTGCAAAACCGAGCGATTTCAGTTCGGCAAAAATTCTCTCCCCGACGATTTTCAATTCCAGCGTCGTCCGCATGCTCATGGCTTGCGCCCGGACTTTTTCCAGTGATGCTTCGATCCTTGCTTCGAGAGCTTGTGCAAGGGCCTGCTCTATATCCACGTATCTCCTGTACGCCAACTCAAATACATTACGGAAGCGCTTGAAGAGGTTCAGTTCGTCTTTCGTGAGAGGAGAATAGCTTGAAATACCCATCGCCACCGGACCGAGGGAATACCAGTAGTAGCTCAACGAAGCCGCCGTATTCAGATATTTGTCGATGAAGACGTTTGTCGTCTTTTGGTACGCGATCCAATCCTTGACCTTCTTGCCGTTGATATGCGTTGTGAAGATTTCGCCTTCGCCTTTCAGCATCTTCTGCGCAAAGGCATTGTGAATCCTGTTATCGGTGTATGTCGTTTCGGTGATGAATGTCTTCTTGTGCTTTGCGTAGTATTCATAGTTCATGTAGGTACCGCGCTGCGGATAGAAGATTGCCGTTTGCACATTGCGGATGTTCTTCACTTTCAGGGACGCAAGCTCGTGAGAGATCGTGCGGCAGATCTCCAGCATGTCGGCCGCATGCTTCATACCCATCGCAACGGCGCGCACTTTTTCCAACGCGGCTTCGATCGTAAGTTCCAGATTCCTCTGTTCCAGCTCCACGGTGCGGCGTTTCACCGCCTCGCGTAACCGTTGATTCTCTTCCGCGATTTTTTTAGTTGCAACGTTCTCACCTTCCCCGGTTCGTGTATCGGGAAAAGACCCATGCTGATGCACAATCTTCCATTGACCCCGTACCTTCTGCATCAAGGTTGAAGCCCTGAACTTGGAATAAAAGATCCATGCAACGCCGGTGAGAACATAGACATCACAGAGTTCATGGACGAGTATAAGCTTTCCTTGTTGTTCCAGTCTCGTATGCCTGTTTCGCATTTCGAGTTTGCCGGCAACCTGATCGATAGTATCGTGTAGAAATTTGACCGCACCTTTCTTCGTGGAGAATACTTCGGTTTCAGCACTGCCGACTTGTGTGTAGTCCTCTGAAAGCAGTGACGCGATGCCTTTAACATCACCTTTCAGATATCTCTCCCAGTACGCGTTGTAGACGGGGAGAATTGCAGTTTGAAGTTTCTTGGTGAGTTTCAATGTGTGTGATGTGCGGGCGGAAGACTTCATTGCCGGTCGGTTCAGGGAAGGAGCAATATCATTGCGCGAGTCCAAGTTTTGTCAAGAGTTCGACAAATCTCGGATCTGAACGGTATGGATCCCATACATCTTCCTGCGTCAGCCAGATGACTGAGCCGGAGTGGTTCTCAAAATCCACGTTGAGCCACTTGAAGATCTTTTCGGAGTCGCCAAGGCCGGCGCTTACTCTTGCGATGTAGTACCCGGGACAAGTGCCGTGTGCTGCCCGTTCTTCAAGTTCGTGCAGGATGCTTACTGCTTCATTGGTCTTTCCAAGAAGGGCCGCGCAATAACCGAGGAATGACAACGCTTCGGGTGATCGATCGGAAGTTTCGACGCCCTTTAATGAAGCCACATAGGCCTCCTGTAGCTTCCCAAGTTTGACATAGGGTTCTGATTGCCTGTAGTATGCCACGCTAAACGATGAGTCAATGCGCAGCGCGGCATGCATCTCCTGAATCGCCCGCTCGTATTCGCCGTTCAGGTGGTAGGCGAGGCCGACGTTTATGCCGATCACCAATGACAGGGGATCAAGTGTTTGTGCGTGTTTGATGAGTTTGAAGGCTTCGTCACGTTGTCCGAGAGTTTGAAGCAGGATTGAGTACCAGTGGTAGGTTGTTGGATAGTTTGGATTCAAAGACAGGGAGTACTTGAAGCCCTCTTCGGCCTTTTTCCATTCCTTCGATGCAAAGTTTGCAAACGCGAGGGTTGTATGGGCTTCGGCGAGGGACGGGTCAATTTCCAAAGCACGTGTAGCCGCGGCGACAGCTTTCGGATACACCTCTTTGCCTGGCATACCTGCATACTGTTCGAGGAGAACATAAGAATCTGCCAGGCCGGCGTATGCAAGAGCATAGCTCGCGTCGAGAGCCAATGCCTGATTGAAGAGTGCGATGGACTTCTGAATTTCATCCGCTTTTCTCTTCTGCCAGTGATATCTTCCCTGCATGTAGAGTTTATATGCCTCTACATTGTCCGTCTGGCGTCTGGTAATCGCTTTCTCCTTTTCAGCGGTCAAATTCGTGCCCAGTTGGTTCACGAGATCGGCGACAACTTTTTCCTGCATGGAGAGAATTTCCGCCGCCTTGAATTGGTATTGATTCCCATAGATCTGGGATTGATTATTCACATCGATCAGGTCCAATTGCAGATTGAGAATATCGTCACGCTGGACGACGCGTCCGGTGAGGATCGCGCTCACGTTCAACTTGGAGCCGACTTCCTCCGGATCGATGTCTTTTCCCTTGAATCGAAACACGGTGCTTCGGGGAATGACCCGAATTCCCTGGATCTTCGTAAGACTGTTGATGATGCTTTCCGTCATGCCATCGCTGAGATACTCGGTGTCAGGGTTTTGGGTGACGTTCACAAACGGGAGGACAGCAAGCGAATCGATGGGTGCTTGCGCAGGCCGCATCATGAGATAGACGGAAAGCGCGGCTGCAACGATGACAACACCAACCACGCCCATGATGACACTGCGTTTGCCGAAGACGGGGGAAGGTTTTGCTTGAGGAATGCTCGCAGTTGCGGATGATACCATCCCGGGCGTGGAAACCCGCGATGATTGCCTAAGAAGTCGCTTGAGTTCGCTGGTCAGATCATCGGCGTGTTGGTACCGTTCGTTGGGATCTTTTTCCAAAGCCCGGCGCAGAATGCGGTCCAAGTCCGGCGAAGCATCGGGTCTGTACGTGAGAATGCTCTCGGGTTCTTCATTCACAATGGAGTACATCATCGCAGCTTCGTGCTCACCGCGGAAGGGGAGCTTGCCTGTGAGCATTTCGAATATGACAGCGCCAAAAGAGAAAATATCCGACCGCGCATCAACCTCTCCGCCCTGAAGCTGCTCCGGCGCCATGTACGCGAGTGTTCCGACTGTGCTGGATGAACGCGTCAGTTTAAGCGAGCCCTTCAGCTTTGCCAGTCCGAAATCCATCACCTTGATCTGCCGTTTGGAGTTCAGCATGATATTTTCAGACTTGATATCCCGGTGAACAATGCCCTTGCTGTGTGCTTCCTGCAATGCCTCGCCGATTTGAACAGCGTACGCCACGGCATCGGTGAACTTCATGGGCGTGTCGCGCTGTTCTTCGATCACCCCGCGTAGCGTCTGTCCATCCACATATTCCATGACGATGAACTGCTTGTCATCGGATTCTTCGATGGAATAAATTACGCAGACGTTGGGATGATTGAGTACAGCGGCGGACTTTGCTTCCTGAAGGAAACGGGACTGTTCTGCCTCGGTGGCCACAACATGGTGGGGAAGGAACTTCAGCGCTACAACGCGGTCGAGCTTGGTGTCCTGGGCTTTGTAAACGACGCCCATCCCGCCTTCACCAAGTTTTTCAAGGATCTTGTAATGAGAAATTACCTGACCAATCATTGTTTTTCTAACTCTGCTGTCCAGTTAAGAATAATCATGATAGGTTTCGCTGTCGATCTCCCCACAACGGTATTGATGAGGAAGCGCTTTCCATCTCTTGATGGCGCGTACGTATTCCATGATGCATAATTATCAACATCAGTTTGAAAGACCGTCTTCGGAACACTAAGTTCGAACGAAGATCCTTCGGTTCTCACATCTACTGCCATCAATTTTCTGTCGGGCGAAAGATAAAAAATTTCCTTGCCGTCTTTTCGCCACATCGGGTTGTATCCGCCGCTTGTCGACACCTGATATTTGCCAACCGTCAAAGGAAATGCTTGTACGTAGATTTCAAACCTTCCGGATTCGTTCGATGTATAAGCAATCCACCGCCCATCCGGTGAAAAACGGGCGGGTTCTTCATTTGCTTTAGTCTGAACAAAGGGAAAAGGTTTCCGGTCTCCCGTCAGCGGTAATATCCAGAGATCACCATTTGCGTTCGCGCTTGTGGTTTGATACAAGATATGGCGGCCATCGGGAGACCAATCGTAAGACGCGCTCGAAACGGTTGATTTGAGAAGAATCTCCTGATTTCCTGCACCCGAGGAAATTTTTTGATATAAGTTTTGTACCCCATCGACGTTCGAGTCGAACAGAATCCTTGTGCCATCCGGTGACCACACCGGGTCATCCTCACGGGCATCGGTGAAGGTAAAGCGCGTTTCGGTTTGTCGCATGATATCAAGGATCCACAGGTCATGGTTTCCGCTTTGTCCATCAAATTTCCTGTACACAATGCGCTTCTCATCGGGAGAGAGTGCGAAATCGAAATGCGTTCCCAACGGCCCGACGGTCCCAAGATTTTTGCCGTTTCTATCGAACCATGTGAGTTGGTTATTTGTGGCAGAGTTCGCACCAAAGCCGATTGCCAAGGCTCCATTCTGCGATGATGAGAAGAGTCCTAATCCACGATTTACATCAAAACCGAGATCCTCGACGAGTGGGAAAGCCTCACCGTGGACGGTTCCCTTGTCTGCGTCGAACGGTTGCGCCATTAATGAGTGTTCCTGAACATAGAGCAGATAGCCGGGGGATGAATAGATTGCACTGGATCCCGCGGAGAGCAGAAGAGAATACTCTTTACTATCAATCGATCCAAGATAGACAGCAGTCTTTTCGTTGTTCCCACTTCGACGCAAATACGCGTATCGTTTACCGTCGGGCAAAAAACATGGCCACCGGTGTGTCTCTTCCAGACGAGTACTGTCAAGTGTCGTTATTGCTACCTGAGTTCCTCCGGCTTCAGACACTTGTTCCAAGCCTCCGACAGAATTCGGAGCGAAGATGATAATGCCGTTATTGCTCCACGACCCTCCTCGTCCGTCAGGGGCATTTGCCAATGTCTGGGCCGGTCCGCCAGTCGCCTCAATTTTTTTCAACTTGCTTCCCTGGAAAAATCCCAGGCTGCGGCTGTTCGGCGACCAGAAAGGATATGTGGCGTCATTTGTCCCGGCGAGCGGTGTTGCGATCGTGGAAGAAAGAGGCCGAACCCAGATCATTGAAGAGCCGATTGAGTCCTGTGCAATGAATGCGACCTTGCGTCCATCCGGAGATATGAGCGGTGCTTGACCAACCTGTAACAACCCTTTTTCAGGAGGCAAAATCATGAACCTAACAGGAAGTGACTCCTGTGAGGACTCCCGGTAATAGAGAAAGGTCATGAGCACGGTCGAGAGGAAGAACACCCCTGCGACAATCCATTGCAACAGGTTTTTTTTCTGTGGAGCCGGCTCTGTCATGACAGCGTCGGGATTCTGAACAGACATGGTTGCAGATGAAGAGTGTATCGGCCTTGCGGCCGTGATTCTGCTGTGCCGTGAGCGCGTTGATTCCCGCTTGATTCTTCGCAGGTCTCTGGCAACTTCCGCAACGGACTGACATCGTTCTTTTGGATCCTTCTCGAGACAATCCAGAATGATTGCATCGAGATTCATGTCAATCTCCGGCTTGATCGAAGACATCGGGGGTGCATCAACATTCACGATTTCATATGCCAATGCTGTTTCGTGAACTCCTTTGAATGGAAGTTGCCCCGTGAACAATTCGTACGATAGCACACCCAGCGAGAAAATGTCTGAACGGTGATCTGCTTCCTGGCCCTGAACCTGTTCGGGCGACATGTATCCGGCGGTTCCCACCGTGCTTCCTTGTTTCGTCAGCCGTGAGATCTTGCTTCCGGCCGAACGGAGTTTGGCCAAACCGAAATCCATGATCTGTGCAATGCCGTCTTTGCGAATCATGATGTTCTCGGGTTTGATGTCGCGATGGACAATCCCTTTCTCATGCGCCGCGGCAAGACCATCAGCGATCTGAATGCCAATCTCGATTGCGGATTTGAGGTTGATGACTTGGGAATTGGTTCTTTCCCGGAGCGTTTGGCCGTCGACGAATTCCATGACAATAAACATCCGGGAATCGTGCTCTTGAATATCGATGATGGAGCAGACGTTCGGATGGTTCAGCGCAGCGGCCGCTTTTGCTTCCAGTACAAATCGCGCTTTATCCTGTTCAGAGGAGGCGAGATGGGAGGGAAGGAACTTGAGCGCGACGATACGATCAAGTTTGGTGTCCTGGGCTTTGTAGACGATGCCCATTCCTCCTTCGCCGAGCTTCTCAAGAATCTTATAGTGAGAGACTATTTGTCCGATCATTTCTTCTTCAACTCCTGATCCCAGTTCGCTATCAGCGTTATCGGTGCG
>CAZJYO010000031.1:0-15472 GCA_964550275.1 uncultured Chitinophagales bacterium | reverse complement strand
AACAGAATATCCCCCTTGTTCATCACCATGAATTCGGTTTTGTAGCGTTCATTGGGGAACGGTCCGATGATTTGTCCGGTTGCACTCAGCAGTTCCACCTCGTTTGTCTTTGCGCGCAGAAGGACCGGGTTGTTGTGTCCGGCGTTGACAAAAAAGACAAGCCCTTTCTCCGTGGTGCCCAATTCAAGATAGACGAGCGAGACGAAATGCTCGGGTGAAAATGTTCTGTTCACGAGCATATTGATACGCGCGATCAGCGTGCTCATCTTCGTCTGGTATTCAACGCCCATGCGCAACGCACCGGAAACATACAGCGCCTGCGCCGCGGCGGAAAGTCCCTTGCTCGCGGCATCGCCGATGACCACCGCCAGGCGGTCTTTGTCATCCGATGCATGCAGATAGTCAAAAAAGTCCCCGCCGACAACGCGCTCGGGAAGCGACACGCCGTAGATGTCATACGTCTGAAACCTCAGTTCGTGCTCGGGCAGAATACTCTTTTGAATCTCGCGCGCCTTGTCGAGGTCCCGTTCAAGGTCACGGGCTTTCTTCTCGATCTTGCGGTTCTTCAGCGCGGCCGTCAGCGCGTTGCCGATGATGTTCAGCGCATACGACATGTCCTGTTGCAAAAATTCCGCGTTGATGGCGATGACATATGGAAACAGAACGTGTTCCTTCCATTGTACCTTCTCGCCCACGCCGGTCGCGGAGTAGAGCTTGATGCCTTTCTGGCGAAGGTATTTGTTTGTTTCCGTGCCGACAATTGTTCCTTTCTTCGGTAGAGCCAGAAACATCGGATAATCCAGAATACGCAGGCGGAAGTTCTTGTCGATGTGGTCGATTTCCCCCTCCTGGTGGATCAGCCGGTAGGTGCCATGGGCGGGTTCAAGCTTCCAGATACGGCCGCCCTTGACGGGAATTTCTTCGTTGCGGATGATTTCCTCAAGAACGTGGACGAGAAGCTGGTCGTCTGTGCGAAATTTCTGATCGCCGAGGAGTTCAATAGTTCTGTACAGTCTGCGCTGGTTCATGCAATCCCGAAAATGTTGGAAGCAATGTACGGGGAAAGAGATGGAATCACAAGAAATGGAAGAGATTAAGATTCATCATTCTTAACTCATCACTCATCACTCTTCACTCTCATATTGCCTTCTCCACAGCGAATTGGTAGATTGAAACACCGCATTGTAGTTTCCATCTGGAGGTAGTGATGAGGAGAATCCTTCTTTCCGTTTCGTTGATCATGGTTGCCGCATCCGTGTTTCTTTTGTACTGGAAGAGCGGAACCGGAGAAGTTAAGCCCGCGGAAAAGCCGTCCGACTGGTTTTTCCGCCAGCGCGCGTACCCGCAAGGATTCATCGATAATGCCTTGCGTGCGCAGTCCATTGAACAGGCGCGTGCGTTGCAGAGCGCAAGCAGGCCAACAGCGGGCGCTTCCTGGATTCAACGCGGCCCATCCAACATCGGCGGACGGCTGACGGCACTGGCCATCAGCATGCAAAACCCGAACACGTTGTATGCAGGCGCGGCTGCGGGCGGTATTCTCAAAAGCACAAACGCGGGCGTGAACTGGATTCCCCTCTGCGACGACCAGGCATCGCTCTCCATCGGTGCGGTCGCTGTTGACCCCGCCAATGACAACATCGTCTACGCGGGAACGGGTGAGGCAAACTCCAGCGGCGATTCTTACGACGGCATCGGGATTCTGAAATCAACGAACGGTGGCGCAAGTTGGGAATATAGCGGCCTTGTGGATACGCGTCACATCGGCGAGATCGCCATCGATCCGCTCAACCCGAACAATATCTACGTCGCGGCAATGGGCACACTGTTCTCCGGCAACCCGGAGCGCGGTGTGTTTAAATCAACGGATGCCGGCGCTACGTGGAGCCACTCGCTTTATATCAATGACTCAACCGGCGTGGTTGACATCGCCTTGAATCCTCAAAACCCTTCGATACTTTTCGCGGCGGCATGGCAACGCATGCGGGGACCGCAGGGCCGCCGTTACGTCGGCGGTATTCATACGCGCATCTATCGCTCAACCGACGCGGGTGCTTCATGGCATGTTCTTTCTGCCGGACTCCCGGCCCCGGCTTCAAACATCGGTCGGCCTTCCGTCGCGATTGCTCCATCCAATCCCCTTGTTGCATATGTATCATTCGCGGATGATCCGGGCAACTTTCTGGGCGCATACAAGACAACAGACGGCGGAGACAACTGGGTCCGGACAACGGATGCCGGGCTTTCAGGAGTCTATAGCAACTTCGGCTGGTACTTTGGCAATGTTTTCATCAGTCCGTTCAATGAGAATCTTGTTTTTGTCTGCGGAGTCCCGCTCGGAAAAACAACCAATGGGGGCGCGTCATGGTTCACGCAATCAACCTCCCACGTTGATCACCACGCAATGGCTTTCCATCCGACTGATCCGAATGTCATGTACGCGGGGCAGGATGGTGGCATTTCAAAATCTACCAATGGCGGTACGTCATGGTTTCGCGAGAGCAACCAGGACCTGTTTATCACGCAATTCTATGCCGGCTACATTGATCCAAACAACGCGGCACGAAGCATCGGTGGAACACAAGATAACGGCACGCCGCGAACGCAAACCGGTAACAACGCGGACTGGGCAAGCATCAACGGCGGCGACGGGTTTTACTGTGTTATCGATTACAGCAACTCGAACTTCCAGTACGCGGAATCACAATACGGCGGCCTCGCGCGCACAACAAATTCATGGGCAACAAGCACCGGCGCATCAGCGGGGTTTACCGGCAGGAAAAACTGGTCAACCCCCATCATCATTGACCCGAACAATCCACAAAAACTGTACACGGGCTCGCACCTGTTGCACCGGACGACAAACAGGGCCGTCAGTTGGACAGCCATCAGCCCGGATCTTTCCGACGGACCCGTACCCGGCTTCTCGGCATACGCGACAATCACAACGATTGATGCGGCTACAACGGATTCCAATGCCATCATGGCCGGGACGGATGATGCAAACGTGTGGATATCCACCGATCACGGAGCATCATGGACAAACATTTCGTCCGGGTTGCCCGACAGATGGATTACACGCGTGCGCTTCGACCCGACGGACCACACGGTTGCCTACGTGACGCTTTCCGGCTACAGGTATGACACCTATTTACCGCATATCTTCCGTACAACAAACTCGGGCGCAAGCTGGGAGGATATTTCCGGAAATCTGCCGGAGGCGCCCATTAACGTGGTTCTTGTCGATCCGAGGTTTCCACAGCGGCTTTACATCGGCACTGACGTCGGGTGTTACTACACCACGAACACCGGTGCGACATGGAGTGCGATGGGAACCGGATTGCCGAATGTCCCCATCAGCGATATGCAGCTTCATGACCAGACAAGAATCGCGCGCGCATTTACACACGGCCGCTCCATGTGGGAAATTAATCTCGATCAGCTTGTGGCGGTCCGCGAAGACGCCCCCCTGCAACCGTCGCACATCGAACTCCTGCAGAACTATCCGAACCCGTTCAATCCGGCAACAAGTATTGGTTATTCGGTTGAACATGAAACGCACGTCAAACTTGCAGTCTATGATGCAAGAGGCGCATTGGTAAGAACACTTGTTGATGAGTCTGTCCGGACAGGGATGCATGCGGCAACATGGAACGGACTTAACAACGCTGGCGTCACCGTTGCTTCCGGAACGTATCTCTACCGACTTGAAGCCGCTGGCGTGGTGAAGACAAGGAAAATGCAGCTCCTCCGATAAGGCGCCCGGAACGCGATGACCGCGCATCACTACATTGCGTTCTTCAAGCCCTTTGGCGTTCTCTCCCAGTTCACGCGCGAGGATGGCCACGCTTCTCTGGCCGACTTCGGCCCTTTCCCTTCTTCGGTGTACGCGGCAGGTCGGCTTGATGCAGACAGCGAAGGCCTGCTCATCATGACCGATGATGCGCAACTCAAGCATCGATTAACGTCACCGGAGTTCGGTCACCCGCGAACGTACCTTGTTCAGGTCGAAGGTGTTCCCGATCCCGCTTCTCTGCAACGTCTTGCATCGGGCGTTCTCATCGAAGGAAAAAAGACGTTACCGGCAAAAGCCGAATTACTGCAAGCTGAACCGGCGCTTCCTCCGCGAACAAAACCAATCCGCTTCAGAAAGTCTGTGCCGACTTCATGGATAGCGCTGACAGTACGCGAAGGAAGAAACAGGCAGGTACGAAAGATGACGGCAGCCGTGGGTTATCCAACACTCAGGTTGGTTCGCATCAGCATCGGAAGTATTGCACTGAACGGACTTCGACCCGGAGAACAACGGCCTCTTTCAAAAAAGGAAGTTCTGGAATTGAAAAAAGCTTTGCGGTTGGAGGAATGAGAAGAGGTAGAGCTGAACGACTATTCTTCCGCAGATTGATCGTGAGGCGCGCGGGGAAGTTCCTGGCCTTCGTCCCTGAACAATGTGATTCCCCAGAATTCAGCATCATCCGGCGGATCGACATTCCAGTCGTTCCAGGAATGCGAATCGTCGCTCGCGTAATGAAGCACATATTCGCCCTTGTCGAGCACAATCGTGGTGTTCACCATGCGGTTCTTCCGGTTTCCGCCGCCGTGAAATGTCATTGAGTACGTCATCTCCCACACAACATTCCCCGACTTTGCTTCGGTAATCCAGCCGTAGTCAAACATCTCGCGGTTTTGTCCTTCGCCGATTGCATACACCCTGATCCTCGTAGTTTTATCAACCTTGAAACGCTCTTCCCGGTCCTCGTCGTCACGCACTTTGGCGATCTGCGCGATAATGCTCTTATCCCGTTCCTCCACAAACTTCCCGACGTTGGTCATGCTGAAATTCTCGCCCGCGCCCATGACGGTGATCCCGTATTTCTCGGCATCGAACGGCGGATCGGAATTCCAGTCGCCGTACGCGTGTGAATCATCGGTGGTGTAGTTGACAACATAGCTTCCCTTGGGAAGGGTGATGACTTCATCGACATAGCAATTCTTTGACGCGCCGCCCGCGTGCGACGTCTTATCTACATCCATCGTCCATACTTTGGAACGCGTTCTCGCATCAACAATGTAACCGTAATCGGCAAGAAGGCGGCGCGAGTTGCTCCGTTCACCGATGGCATACACGCGCACCGGAGATGGTTGTTTCAGCGTGAACCCGGAGCTTTTGCTTTCGTCATCGCCCACCCCGGTGATTTCAACAATAACATTCCTGAAATCCTGTGCGTCCGTGAGCTTGAATTTCTTCGCATCGCTTTCGGATTTCGCCAGGATGGTCAGACCGTAGTTCAGCGGATCGTACGGAGGGCTGGAGTTCCAATCGAGCGGCGAGTGACTGTCGTCCGTCACGTAATGCAGAATGTACTCACCTTTCGGAAGCGAAACGTCTCCTTCAAAAAGCAGGTTCTTGTCATTTCCGCCTGCGTGGTCGACATTACGCCAATGCATTTCCCACACCCGTTGCCGCGTCTTTGTATCAACGATCCATCCAAAATCCACAAGGTCATCCTTCTTGATTCCCTCCCCCATCGCATAGATGCGCACCACAATCGGATCTGTAATCGAGATGCCTTGCTTGATGTATGTCATCTCGCCGACGTTGTTCGTCCTGAACAGAACGTTGGCAAATGACTTCGGAGGCGAAAACGATTTGACGGATGGGCTCTGACTTTCATCAGCAAGAATTTCCATGCCGTAGTTCTGCGCGGCCTTTTCCCAATCCTCCGCGATATCCTCTGACCACCAGCCCTTGAAGAAACCGAAGAAATCTTTCTTCTTCTCTTCGTCCGTTTCAAACAGCGGCTTCCGCCGATGATCAATGTTAGTCACAAAGTGGCTGAACGACGTATGGTGCGCAAATACCGGAACCGTGAAGTACGCTTCGTACTTGCCTTGGTTGAGTACGATTGTTCCGTCAAACTCACGGTCGTCTTTCGAGCGATCCGAGTTGTCCACATCCATTTCCCAAACAACATGACGCGTCGTTGCGTCAATAATCCAGCCGTAGGCAACCATGTTGTCACTTTTGTAGGACCACCCGTAATCCCCGCCCGCGCCAATGGCTTTCACGTGGAGCTCCATCTTGCGCGGCAGTTCAAAGCCGGACGTCTTCAGTTCAACGGTCCGGAAATCTTTGAGGGAAACAACAGTTTTTTCCCCCGCCTGCATACACCTTGGGACGGCAAGAAGGAGGCAGAGCGTCAGGGGAAAATGCGATATGGACTTGAGATACAGCACCATTGGGAAGTACGGAAACGACGCGGGAATTGTTGCGGGAGTCTGCCTTGCTTTCAGTGGGCACGAGTAATACATTGGAGAAATGAGCGAATTTGCCACAGCGGTAGTACAACCCGCCAGGGAATATAAAGGAAGAGCCGACCGGAGCGTCAGGCGCCCGAACCGGCCCCTTCCGGCGATTCTGCGATGAGGGTCATTCATCCGGGGAAAGGATTCAGCATGCACGCATTCAAGGATAAGGTCGCTCTCGTTACAGGAAGCACAGGCGAAGGTCTGGGGCGGAGTATTGCTTTTACACTCGCCCGTGAAGGAGCAAAAGTGGTATTGAATTACGGAACAGGAAATCCGAACAACTCGCTCGCGGCGGATAAAGTACTGACGGAGCTCAGAGCTCTGGGCGGCAAGGGATACGCGTTCAAGGCGGATACGCGCGAAGAAGACGAAGTTGCCAACATGATCAGCGGGATTATCACGTTGTACGGACGGCTCGACTTTCTTATCTGTAACGCGGGAGGAGCGTGGACTGCAGAGGATATTACCTCCGTGGATCAGGAACACTGGCGTTCCGTTATCAAGGCGGAAGTGGACGGCTTGTTCTACTGTGTGAAGCATGCATTGCCTCATATGCGCAAGGCGCGCTACGGACGCATCATTGCCATCGGTATGGCGGGGGCGGATGAACAATCGGGGCCACCCTATGACTACCTGCTTGGCAAGGCGGCGCGCCATCGTTTCATTCGTTCGCTTGCCAAAACAGAAATCCACATGGGCGTCACCTGCAACATCGTGGCGCCGGGACATACACGGCGACTGACATTGAAGGAAGCCGCCGATGCCGCAAAACATGGTACGCAATGGAAACGCCGTCGAAGCGCAATGACGCAGGACGCGGCGGAGGCGGTTCGGTTCCTTTGTTCGGACGAAGCAAGTTTCGTCACCGGAAGTACTGTCGAAGTTGCCGGTACCTCGATGTAGCGAAGTCGTCAACGCACGAATCGCGCCTGGCGGTGTCTCAGTTTGGTAGCCTGGCGAACGACCGAGACCTGCCCGTCCAATTATGACGCATCTCTTGGCAGGCGGGCGGTCGTTCTACTGTATATGTGAGTGGGTCAGCCGTCTTGGCTGACCGATAAGCATGAACCTGAGACACAACTTCGCGTCTCATTGCATTGCATTTCACTTCTCTGCTCCGTACCATTCTTGTGCCACCTCAATCACACGCTTTCCCGGAATTGCAGTGAACATCCCCGCACGCATATCGACCGCCGGCGTTCTCTTTGTCCTCTGCGTTTCCGGATGCAGTGATGATGAACCGGTTTCGCCCCCTTCACCGGGCAAACCTGCAATTCAATCCGTCTCTCCGCGCTCCGGATCCATTGGAGCTATCGTTGTGATTGCCGGATCCAACTTTTCCCCCGTTGAATCCTCGGATACCGTGCTCTTTAACGGGAGACGTGCCGTTGTCGATTCGGCTTCACCGGTTCGGCTTGTAACAACAATTCCCGAAAGCACCACTTCGGGCCCGATAACACTGATTGTCGGAGGGGATACCGTCGCGGGCGGTGATTTCACCATTACACAACCCGGCTGGAGTACAACAGGTTCGATGACCACCGTGCGCTTTGGTCACACGGCAACTCTCCTTGCAAATGGAACGGTGCTCGCCACGGGAGGAAACACGGAGACATGCGAGCTCTTCAACCCTGCAACAAACGCATGGACACCCGCGGCTCCGATATCTCGCGAGCGCACATTTCACACGGCAACATTGCTTCCCGATGGGAGGGTTCTCGTCGCCGGCGGCTTGTCCGATAACCCGCGATCGTGCGAGTTGTACAACCCGCTCAACGGAACATGGACTCCAACCGGAACGCTGAATTTCGACCGCGAGTATCACACCGCCACATTGCTCCCCAACGGAAGAGTGCTCGTCACCGGAGGCGTTAGCGGGATCGGTTTCCTTCAGTACTGTGAACTGTTCGATCCGAACTTCGGCACATGGACGGTTGTGGATTCGATGAGTGTCGGGCGTGCGTCACACTCCGCATTTCTTCTGACCACGGGCTATGTTCTCGTTGTGAGCGGTGAAACTCCGTTGTGCGAACTGTTCGACCCGGCAGGGGGCCGGTGGACTCCTACAGCCTCACTCCCCGCACTCAGAGCTTTTGGTGCAGGCGCGATGGTGAGAGGAGGCGATATTGTGTTCACCGGCGGCGCGGAAGCATCTGCACCATCATCCAACAGCAACCGGTATGGCGTTTCCCCGCCTTCCTGGGCGCCCGCGGGAACAATGGCAATCCCGCGCGTTAATCATGAGGCCGCTGCACTTCCGACACACGGAACCGTTATGGTGGTAGGTGGCGATTCCAAGGGTAACTTATCAAGCTCGTGCGAAATCTATAACGTGACTACAGGCGAATGGAACGAAGCCCCTTCCATGTCAACCCCGAGAGCATTCCACCGGGCAACGGTCCTTTCCTCCGGACAGATTCTTATCTCCGGGGGACAAACACCTGCACCTGCAAATTCATGTGAAATTTATTTACCTTGAACCATGCGCGAATACCTTGACCTCGTTGACAGAGTCCTGACAAACGGGACTCGAAAAACAAACCGCACCGGCGTTGATACGATTTCCTGCTTCGCCGAACATTACTCTGTGGATTTGCGAAAGGGTTATCCCCTTATCACCACAAAGAAAGTGAACTTCAAATCCATGCTGCGCGAAGTTCTCTGGTATCTTTCCGGCGAAGACCACATCCGCAACCTGCGTCAGCATACAAAAATCTGGGATGCATGGGCAGACGAAGAGGGAAACCTTGATACCGCTTACGGAAGATACTGGCGGCGATTCCCAAGCGCGCAGATGAATCCCTCCACGGGAAAGTATGAAGTGGTTGAGGTTGACCAGATAGGGAAAGTGATAGAGCTGCTGAAAACCGATCCCCATTCCCGGCGCATGGTTGTTACAGCGTGGGAACCCGGAAACGCACACACGAGTAAACTTCCGCCGTGCCATTACACATTCGCGTTTAATGTCCAGGGTGATTTACTCAACTGTCATCTGACCCAGCGATCAGGCGATATTGCGCTTGGCATTCCGTTCAATCTTGCCGCGTACGCGCTGCTCACACAAATCCTCGCGCAGGAAACCGGATTCACGCCGGGATTTTTCAGTCATACCATCGTTGACGCCCACGTTTACGTGAATCATGTCGAAGGATTACGGGAACAACTTACGCGAACTCCGAAGCCACTACCGCAACTCGCAATCGCGCGCAAGCCGGTGGATGAACTGACCTTTGAAGATTTTACGCTGATCGGATATGAATGCTATGAGCCGATCAAGTTTGAAGTGGCCGTGTAAGCAGCGCACAACCCTGCAACTTCGCTCCGCCATATGAAACTCGCCATCATCGTTGCCATTGCAAAGAACCGCGTCATCGGCCGCAACGGACAGCTTCCCTGGCATCTTTCCGAAGACCTCAAACGCTTCAAGAAGCTCACGATGGGACACACCATTCTCATGGGACGAAAAACGTATGAGTCAATCGGAAAGCGGCTGCCGGGCCGGCGCAATGTTGTCGTAACATCGCGGCCCATTGCGGACGTTGAATGCTACACTTCCGTGAACGACGCTTTGACTGCATTAAGGGACCAGGAAACAGTTTTTGTGATTGGGGGCGCGAGAATGTTTGCCGCGGCTCTTCCGCTTGCCTCACACTTGTATCTCACGCTTCTCAACGACAACTTCGAGGGCGATGCGTTCTTCCCCGACGTTTTGCAAACGCTTGACCGCGATTTTGTACTCACTGCAAAAGAAGAGCGTCCGGGGTTCGTCTTCGCAGACTACGAACGCAAGCCCCCGCGTTGAGATTCAAAACCCCTTTGAGTATCTTGAAGCAATGAAAGAAGTGGCTGTCGGCATTATCTTCCGCGATAATCATGTTCTTGCCTGTCAGAGAAAGCGTGATGGCAAGTACCCCTTGAAGTGGGAATTCCCGGGTGGAAAAATCGAGGCGAACGAAACTCCGGAACAGGCAATCATTCGTGAGCTTCATGAAGAGCTTTCGATCAATGCAGTTGTTGATAGCGCACTGCTGACGAAAGAGTGGACGTACAGTGACAGTGGTTCATACCGCGTGACGTATTTTCTCATCAAGTCCTTTTCCGGCGACCCTGTCAACAAAGTCTTTGAGCAAATTCAATGGGTCCTTCCGGCAACCCTTACTGCCATGGATATTCTGGAAGGGAACAGGGAGGCCGTCGAACTCCTTGCCCGCTCCACCCGAACCCCTCATGCGCATCCAGACCAAAAAAGGAACCCCCAGGAGGCCTGAGTTCAACCGCGCCCTTCTTGCGTGGTATCGTCGTCACGGCCGCACGCTTCCCTGGCGCAATATCCGCGATCCGTATCGCATTCTCCTTTCTGAAATCATGCTTCAGCAAACGCAGGTGAACCGCGTTCTGGAGAAATATCCCCTGTTCCTCAAACGCTTTCCCACGATACACAAGCTCGCGCGTGCGCGACAACGCAGTGTTCTTCTCGCATGGCAGGGCATGGGATACAACAACCGCGCAGTCCGGCTTCACAAGCTTGCCAAGACACTCGTAGTCCACCATGGCGGACGATTCCCCTCAGACATAGATGAACTCCTCGATCTTCCGGGAGTCGGCAAATACACCGCGCATGCAATTCTCGCATCGGTTTATCGGCGCGTTGTTCCGGCGATCGACGTCAATGTGAGCCGCGTTCTCTCGCGAGTATTCTGGCGCATGAGGTCAACAGAAGAGCATCAACACGAACAACGCGTCTGGAAACTGGCACATGATCTCATCGCACACCGCACCGCATACCAATGGAACCAGGCGATGATGGATCTGGGTTCTTCAATCTGCACTGCGCGCAAGCCGCGCTGTCACTCATGCCCGGCAATGCGTTATTGTCAATCTTCCGCGGGCATGACGGAGCCGCAGCGCTTCGCATCACGACGCGAACCTTCGCTGCGCGGAATTCCAAACCGCATTTTCAGGGGGCGCATCATCGAAGTGTTGCGAACGCACCCGGGATCAATTCCCGTTCACACATTACAGCGCCGTATCACTCCGCGCGGTGGAACAGCCCGGTGGTGGAAGCGCATTCTCTCCGGTCTTGAACGTGACGGACTCATCAAAACGAGTGGATCGGGGATACTTGCATCGCGCAAGGTTGAGCTCGCGTGAAAGCCAAAGCTTATCGCGATGTGGGGGCGCTCAAAGCAGAGTTTCAACTCCGCCGTGACGCCATCGAAAAACGACTCGATGAGTTCGCCGCAGTTCCGCCGTCAGAGTTTTTTTACGAGCTGGTGTACTGTCTCCTGACGCCGCAAACAAGCGCGGTGAACGCGGGGAAAGCGGTTGATGCTCTGGTTGCCGCGAACTTCAAGGAAAGTGAATTTGATCCGGCGCGTGTGTTACACCAAAAATCTTTTTACATTCGATTCCATAATACCAAGGGAAGACACCTTCTTGCGGCAAAAAGGCAGTTTCCGGACATTCAAGGCCGTCTTTCCGAACCATACGCCGGAGCAGAACACCGGCTCTGGCTTGTCAATAATGTGAAGGGGCTCGGCTGGAAGGAAGCATCCCATTTTCTGAGAAACATCGGTTATCGGAATCTTGCCATTCTCGATCGTCACATTTTGCGGAATCTGAAGCGTCACGGCGCAATTCGATCATTGCCAGCCACATTGACGCCCAAGCGTTACCTCCGTATTGAAAAGCAGTTTGCGCGGTTCGCTGAGGATATCGGCATTTCCATGGATGAGATTGACCTTCTGTTTTGGAGCCGCGAGACCGGAGTACTATTGAAATGAACACTCAAAGGAAAAGAACCTGATGAAATATGTTGTGATTGGGGCCGGCATGATGGGCAGCGCGGCCGCGTATGATCTTGCAATATCCAATCCGGCTGATGAAATTCTCTTGTGCGACATTAATCTCCAACGGGCAACGCATTCCGCCAAGAATATCGGCGGGAACGTCAAGCCCGTGCGCATTGATGTGAACAGCCAGAAGGATGTACACACGTTGCTTCAGGGCGCGCATGCGGTCATCAGTGCGGTATCCTATTCCGTGAATTACCAGCTCACCCGCGCCGCCATCGCGGCGGGCGTGCACATGTGTGACCTCGGCGGAAACAATGACGTTGTTGAAAAACAAATGGCGTTGGACGCCGAGGCACGGTCGAAGGGCGTCACGATTATTCCTAATACCGGACTCGCGCCCGGACTCATTAACATACTCGCGATGACAGGCGCAAAACAATTCGATACCCTGGACTCCATCCATCTGCGCGTGGGTGGACTGCCGCAGAACCCGCGGCCGCCGCTGTATTACCAGATCGTCTTTTCCGTCGAAGGGTTGATCAACGAATACGTTGAACAAGCAACCATCATTCGCGACGGCAAAGTAATGCACATTGATCCCATGTCCGACCAGGAGGATATCGTGTTTGATGAGCCGTTCGGCATTCTCGAAGCGTTCAGTACTTCGGGCGGGCTTTCCACGCTCACACAGCATCTCGAAGGAAAGGTGCAGAATCTCGACTACAAGACCATCCGCTACAAAGGTCACTGCGAGAAGTTCAAGACGTTGTTGGACCTCGGTTTCGCGACGAACGAACCGATGATGGTTGGCGGCAGCGTGAAAACCAACAGGGAGTTCTTTGCCGACTTGTTGCGAAAAAAACTGGATCACGGCGACCGCGACGTCGTTCTTGCCCGCGCAACGATTACGGGAACGTCCGGCCAGGCGGAGAAAATCCTTGTGTATGAGTTCATCGATTACTATGATGAGGCGACAACAATGACCGCGATGATGCGCACGACCGCATTTCCGGCGTCCATCACCGCCCAAATGCTTGCGCACAATACCATCACGTTCCGCGGGGTTGCGCCCCCCGAGATCTGCGTTCCGGGAGACGCCATGATTGAAGAGCTCACGAAGCGGAACGTCAGAATTACAAAACGAGTAACGGAAACCTGGAGGTAATCATGCACCCTCTCTCCATCCAAATCACCACGAGGGACAGCGTTGAACAACGCGAGATTCACCGGAGCTACGTGGTGGAAACCAAACACCCGCGGTGGGAGCTGGTGAAAATATTCTGGAACGCATTTGTCAGCTTGAAATTCAGATAGGAGCACGTCGTGGCTGATTCATCTTCTTTCGATATTGTTTCGGAAGTCAACATGCAGGAGGTTGACAACGCCATCAACCAGGCGCGCAAGGAAATTGCCCAGCGGTATGATTTCAAAGGATCGGCAAGCTCCATCGACCTCAACCAGAAGGAAAAGTTTATCACGCTGGTTTCCGATGATGACTTCAAACTGAAATCTGTGGTGGACATCCTTCAAACGAAATTGATCAAGCGCGGCGTCCCCATCAAGGCGCTGGATTACGGCACGGTGACACCGGGAGCCAATACCACCGTAAAACAAGTTGTGAAACTGCGCGTCGGCATTGACAAGGAAAACGCAAAGGTTCTCGTCAAGATGATCAAGGATACGAAGCTGAAGGTGCAGGCACAGATCATGGAAGACCAGGTGCGCGTCACGGGAAAAAACAAGGACGACCTTCAGGCGGTTATTAAAATGGTGCGAGAAGCGGAACTCGACTTCGCGACACAATTCACCAACTACCGATAGATGCGAATCCTTTCTCATGGTGTAAGTGCTTTCTTTGCGGCGGCCCTTCTTTTCCATGTGGATGGGTCCGCACAAAACACCATGCGTATGAAACTGCCCGGCGGCGATGAAAAGACCGTCGGCGTTTTCAAACAAAAAGGAACGCTTTTCGGCTCGGTGAATGATCTGGCCGATGCTTTCTCTCTTGAGGCAAAAGAGCATGAGCGCCTGCGGATGGTGGAAATTGCAAAGCCGCCGCGGCGGATGAAAGTGTTCAACAGAAATCCCTTCCTCGTTGTTTTCGATCAAACACAGCGCCAGCATGTCTATCAAATGCCTGTGGATGCTGTGCATGTTTCAGGCACGGCGTACGCGCCGCTTGCCTCGTTTCTCCCGCTCTTTTCCGATGCATTCAACACGCCCGTAAAACTGGATGCGACCTCCTTACGCGCGGACGAGGAGATCGCTTCAACAAATGTTGTTGTCGAGGATGTCTCCATTGAACAGAAAAGCAACGGCATACTCATTCGACTTGCCTGCGAAGGAACTCCCACCGAGTACGAAAGCTGGCTCCGCGACGACGGATGGCTCTATGTTACCGTGGGCAATGCAAGCGCAGATGTTGCATCGCTGAACAAGACGAAACCGTCCGGTCTGGTGCAGAAGGTTGTTGCAATTCAATCGCCCGGATCGTTACAACTGACGTTCAAACTCAACGGAAAGATTGCTGCGTCGGAAATCATGCGGCATGACGCCTCCAATGATCTCTTGCTCTCGCTTCGCACGCCGGGAGTTGAAGACAAAGCCCTTTTGGAAAAAAAGCGCCATGAAATCCAGGAGGGACTCCAGCAACAACGGAAACGCTGGGGGCTGGACGTTATTGTGCTGGATGCAGGTCACGGCGGACATGACCACGGCGCGATCGGCGTCAAGGGCGTCCGCGAGAAAGATGTTACTCTGAACATCACGCTGAAGCTTGGCAAGCTGATTGAAAAGGGGTTGCCCGGCGTCAAGGTTGTGTACACCCGCAAGAACGATACGTTTATCCCCTTGTACCGGCGCGGGCAAATTGCCAATGAATCCGACGGGCGTTTGTTCATCAGCATTCACGCAAACTCACTCCGCAAGAAGCCGAATCCCACGCGCGGGTTTGAAGTGTATCTCCTCCGTCCGGGAAGAACGGATGAAGCAATTTCAATTGCAGAACGCGAAAACTCTGTTATCGAACTTGAAGAGAACTACGCTGACCGCTACCAGAAACTCACTGACGAGAATTTCATTTTGGTAACGATGGCGCAGAGCGCGTACGCGCGTGCGAGTGAAGTCTTTGCAGAGGTCGTGATGGAAGAGATGGAGGATCATCTCAGCATCCCGAACCGCGGCGTCAGGCAGGCCGGATTTCTTGTTCTTGTCGGCGCTTCAATGCCCAACGTCCTCATTGAGACGGCCTATCTTTCCAACCGCGAGGATGAGAGGTTTTTGGCAAGCAAAGACGGCCAGCAAAAAATAGCTGAATCGATCTTCAACGGCATCAAGCGCTACAAGGAGGAATACGAGAAGCTGTTGGA
>CAZJYO010000030.1:0-15554 GCA_964550275.1 uncultured Chitinophagales bacterium | reverse complement strand
TAGGGATCGACATGGAGAATGGAAAGAAGCTGGACACGGCTGATGCCCTGCATAAGAACGCTGCGCGTGCCATCCGCGAGCGTGAAGGTTTTGAGAATGCGTGCGAGCGTTCCAACCCAATGAATATCCGTTTCCGCCGGCTTCTCAATGGAGCCGTCGGTTTGTGAGACGATGACAACCATGCCGTCATCCTTGACCGCTTCCTCCACGACCTTGATACTGCTTTCCCTTCCGACGGAAAGCGGCATCACTTGCCGTGGGAAGAAAACGGAGTTTCTGAGTGTCAGAACGGGAAGGGCTTGGGGAACATTGGGCTTTGTCATGAAATTCCTTTTCGTATGCACAGCATCATGAGAGTAGCAAAACGCAACAGGCGGGCCTTATTGACCCGCCTTCTGCGTCAAAACACAAGTGAACATTACTTCACTTTTACTTCGATCTGTTTCGGCTTTGCCTCTTCTGCCTTCGGGATCGTGACGGTCAGAACACCATCGGCGAAGGTTGCTTCAATCTCGTTGCTCTTGATTGACCCGGGCAGATTGAATGACCGCTGGAATGTTCCGAACGCACGCTCAACACGATGCGTGTTGGTATTCTTCGTTTCCTTCTCCTGCTTCTTCTCGCCACGAATCGTCAGAATATCATCGTGAACCGTGATCTTCACGTCTTCCTTCTGAACGCCGGCAAGTTCCGCCTTCACAACGAACTCGTCCTCATGTTCCATCACATCAACTGATGGCGTCCACAGCGTCGGGAACAAGCTTCCATCATCCTGCGTGCCGCCATTGAAGAAGCGGTCGAACATTGAATCAAACGTGCCAAAAGGTGAAAGTGCATTGCGATGAACTCGTACTAACATGGCTACCTCCTGATTTTTTGGTTGAACTCTGTTGTTTGCGGTTGCTGGCTCATATGGAAATCAACCGGCGTGCCATGCGGATTGAAAAGCGCCAACACGTTCAAACCATTGAGGTTATGACGAAGGGCTAAAATCAGGCCCGTTGAAGAGCTTGCCAGATGGACAGAGCACTCTGACAATGCTTCAATCCCACTGAATTTCAGGCGGTTTTGGGCTGACAAGGAGACAGGGTTAGTTACGGGAGTGTTTGATATCCGTTGAGGAACACCTTCACCGCGAAGAACAAAAACACAGCAGCGGAGAGGATGTTGAAAATCCGCTTCAGTTGAGGACCGAGTAACTGTCCGGCACGATGACACGCATACGCAAGTCCGATTGACCACACAAGTGAAGCGGCAAAGAATCCACCGAAGAAGGATAGCAGGGAGAACTTGGATGGAATTGCTGTCGAAGCAATGACACTTCCGCCGACGGTCGCAAACCAGAGAATTGCCGATGGCGATGAGAGCGCCAAACTGATTCCCACTACGACATACGCAAAGGCAGATTTCTCTCCGATGATTGCATTCCCGTTCGCAATCGCTTGCGGACCGAAAGCATGGCGAATCATCATGACAGTAAGGACAAGGAGAACAATCGTTCCACCGATCCACAACACCCAGCGAACGATGGCGAACTGTAAAATAAGTGAAATGCCGATGAGAGAAAGCGTTGCGTACACCAGGTCGCCGACGCCGGAACCAAGTCCAATCATGAAGGCAGGCATAACACCGCGCTCAACGCCGGCTTTCATCATTGCAACATTGACGATACCGAGATCAAGACAAAGCGAGAGTGAGAGAAGCGCGCCGGAGAGAAACAGATCCATGTTTCAGTTGGTAACGCGTCAGTCGTGCTGACTTTCCAGCCAGCGTTCCGCATCAATGGCAGCCATGCAACCGGTTCCCGCCGCAGTCACTGCCTGGCGGTACACACTGTCGGCAACATCGCCCGCCGCAAACACGCCGGGGATATTCGTCCGTGTGCTTCCATCACGCACTTTGAGATAACCGACGTTATCCATGTCCAATTGCCCGACAAAGAGATCCGTGTTCGGCTTGTGACCAATGCCCATGAATACGCCATCAGCGCGAAGATCCGTCGTTGCACCCGTTTTTACGTTCTTCAGACGCACGCCGGTGACAGTCCGCTTGTCGTTTTCCTTCTTGCCAAGAATCTCTTCAATCTCTGAATTCCATACAAAACTTATGCGCGGGTTTCGTTGCGCCTTCTCCTGCATGATCTTGGATGCACGCAACGTATCGCGCCGGTGAACGATCGTCACCTTTGAGGCGAACTTTGTCAGGAACGTGGCTTCCTCAATCGCCGTGTCACCGCCGCCCACCACAATTACTTCAAGCCCTTTGAAGAAAAAGCCGTCGCAGGTCGCGCATGCGGAAACGCCGTAACCCTTGTATTCCTCTTCCGAGGTAATCCCCAGCCATTTTGCGGATGCGCCTGTCGCAATGATAATCGCATCGGCTGTGAATTGCTCTTCATCGCTCCAGAGCGTAAATGGTCGCTTTGATAAATCGATACGCGTGATGTTCTTGTAATAAGACAACGCGCCAAACTTCTGCGCCTGTTCACGCATCATTTCCATCAATTCAGGACCGAGGATCCCCTTGGGAAATCCCGGATAGTTCTCGACGTCCGTCGTAATCGTAAGCTGGCCTCCGGGCTGTACTCCTTCAAACACAACCGGGTGCAGATTGGCCCGCGCCGCGTACAATCCTGCAGTTAATCCCGCCGGACCGGACCCAACGATGATCAGTTTATGGTGATTTCCTGCCATGGTGTTCCTGTTTTTCAGATTTGTTGTTCAACTCTTCCTGTCAAGGACTGCACGGATATTCCGCATCAGACCTTCATGCTTTGTCCGCTTGATCGGGCTTCCTTTGAATCTCAAACTGAAATCCTCGCGCGACATGTTTTTCCATTGTGTCAAGCGCGGAGCAACGCTTCCTTCCCTCGGCTGAAATTTCTGTTCGCTTGTTTCCGTTGTGAATCGTTCGTTCCAGGGACAAACATCCTGACAGACGTCGCATCCGTAAATCCAACCATCTGTTTCAAACGGCGGCACATCTTCAAAACTCCCGCGATGCTCGATGGTAAGGTACGAGAGACAGCGCCCTGAATCAACGACGTAGGGCTCCGTGATCGCGTCGGTCGGACAGGCATCGATGCACAGGGTGCAGGTTCCACAATGGTCCGTTGCCGGAGAGTCTGCCTCGAGTTCCAGATTCGTGATGATTTCTCCGAGAAATACCCACGAGCCCATCTCTTGGGTGATTACATTTGTGTGCTTGCCAATCCAACCGATCCCAGCCCTTTGTGCCCACGCTTTCTCCATTATCGGCCCGGTGTCAACATAGTAACGTCCTTCATAGCCGGCAAATTCCCTGCCGAGCCATTCGTGAAGCGAAACAAGCTTTTCGGTGAGAATATCATGATAATCATCGCCCCATGCGTAGCGCGAAATCTTTCCAACGTCATCCGAACCAGAATGCTCTTGCGGCGTGAAGTAGTTCATCGCTAGAGAGAGAACCGATTTTGCACCGGGTAGAACTTTGTTCACATCCACGCGTTTGTCCGAATTCGCATGCATCCATTCCATGGACGCGTGAAAACCGCTATTCAACCATGAGTGCAATCGTGATGCTTCGAGTGTGAAATCATCGGCACGCGCAATTCCTGCTTTTGAAAAACCAAGCTCAATCGCTTTCGCTTTTATGCGTTCTGCCGGGTTCATCAATCGCCAAGGGAATCCAACTTCAGGAACACGTTGTCCTTCTCCACTTTTACCTCATAGATCTTTGCACGACCATCGTTTCCTTTGGGTGAACCATCCTTGAGTGAAAACGCATGACCGTGCATGGGACAGGTCACGTACAAACCTTCGAGTGTGCCCTCGTGAAGCATGGAAAAATGTTGGTGCGGACAAACATTGTTGATGGCGTAAATGCATCCGTCAACATTCCACAAGGCGATATCCATGTCGTTCACTTTGACAAGCCGTGATCGGCGGACTGGAATATCATTCAAGCGGGCAACGTTGGCAAATTCGCTCATTCTCAGCCGATGGTTATGCGTTCACCCACAACGATACCTTTATCGCTCCGTTGAACGCGAACAGCTTCACTGGCAGGGTCATGCTCAAAGAAGAGTATCCCGTCTCTATCGACGATCTCGTTCAGAATGCGCCGTTTTTCCTCAAGGGTCACGAGCGGACGCAAATCATACGCCATGATCCAGGGAAGTTGAACATGCGAAGTGGTTGGCATCAGGTCTGCACAATACAGCAAGGTTGTTTTGCCGTCGCTGATGAGGGGACATTGCAATGCAGTCGTATGTCCATTGACGACGCGGCAACTTATTCCCGGAAGAATCTCGCCCTCCCCCTCGGTAAACTGGAGAATCCCTGCACGATGTAACGGCATGAAATCATGTTCAAAGAAACTTGCCCGGTCGCGCTCGGTCGGTTTCCTCGCGGCTTCCCAGTGTTCGTCTTGTACATAGTACTGCGCGTTGGGAAATGTCGGGCAAACTTCGCCATTCACCATGGTTGTCGAGCCGCCTGCATGGTCAAAATGGAGATGCGTAAGGATAACGTCAGTGATATCTTCAGGCGCGATGGAATGTTTTCGCAGGGATGAAACAATGTCGCCAAACGGATTCTCAAATTTATAGATGCCGATGAGCTTGTCGTTGTACTTGTTGCCGTTGCCTACATCGACAAGGATATTTCTTCCGTCACCAATGAGGAGCAACGCGCGCGCGGCAAGAGCAATCCGGTTCTTTTCATCAGGCGGGTTGGTTTTCTCCCACAGCGGTTTCGGAACAACGCCAAACATCGCGCCGCCGTCAAGTCCGAAGCGACCTGTTTCAATCGAATGAAGTTCGTAGGGTCCTATGCGCATGGAGAATGCTTAGTTGATGTAATGACAAGGCCGGTTCCGCATTGTGCAGAGTACCGGCCCATAGGAATCTCCTATTGCAGAACGTCTGGCTTACGCGGACTTCCTGAAGTGGGAATTGGCCGCGGTTAATTCTGTAAATTCGCGATCGGGATGGAGAATTCTTGCCCGCTCAAATAATGCTTCCTCCGGTTCCACTCGATTCGGATCAGGTACACAGCAATCTACCGGACAAACAGCGGCACATTGCTCCTGGTCAAAGTGGCCGACGCACTCCGTACATTTCTCCGGAACGATGTAGTAAAAGTCGTTCGAGATCGGATCGTACATTTGTCCGCCGTACTCAAACTGCACGCCGCCGGCATAAATCGCGACGTTGGGACATTCCGGTTCACATGCTCCGCAGTTGATGCATTCTTCGGTGATCATCGTTGCCATGGATTACTTTCCTCTGAAATTTGAACTGATGCGGTTGTCATTGAAGCGTAATAACAGGAATCTTTCTCTCATCGAATACCGCCAGTGTTCCCGCTTTCAATTGCTCGGCGTCGTTGAGACAGTTCTGCACACTGTTTGCAAGCTGTTGTGTATCGATACTGTGAAACGCCGGGAGATACTGGTTGATCTTGGCTAAGGCCTTTCCAAACTGACTGCAAGCGCCCTTGTAATTTTGATTCCCGAGGTGATAAAAGCCGACTGCAATCTGAATCAGCCCCTGATAGAACAGCCGGTGTTGACCCGTGGTTTCCATCCAGAGCTCTTCCCACGTATCGTGCGCCTCAAAGAAGAACTGTCGATTGAACTCATCAACACCTCGCTCGAACAGGTCTTCCATCCTTTTGTACTGTAATAAAAAGGGTTGGGAATAGCAAGGTTTCGGTACTGTCTCAGTTTGCCAAGACACTATCCGATCTTGGTGGATCGTCCAACACCGACCTTAGGGTCGGTGTTTAATCGGCGGTCACCAACCATTTGATGACCGATAAGCATAGCTATCAACTTCCGTCACGAAATGGTTCGTGACGGCCAAGTGAAGATCCTAAGGATTCCAACTGATTCCTATGAGCGGGGAAATGCTTTGCGTACCATGGTCAATGTTATTTACCAGAGGATTACCACCACGTTCATCATAATATCTCAGCCGGTATTCCAACTTCAACATGAGATGGAGTTGATCTGTGATAGGGATAGTACCTCCTGCCGCTATCAACCACGCAATCGACGGGTTGGTGGTAAATGAACCCGAAGTGTCTCCGGAATTCGATGGAATATCAGGTCGTCCATCATCAGTTCTTATTCCGATCAAGCCATAACCGAATTCGGTAAACAGTTGCTTCCAGTGAAAAGAGACTGCAGGCCCGAACCAAAACTCCGTATAATTGCCGCCAAGTTCATTGGAAACAACGGTTCTTCCCTCGCTATCAAACCCGTTAAACAAGGCGGCCTCTCTCTTCCCAAAATCAGTTCGAACATACACCCCTGCAGAAAAATAGTCCGCAAGAAAATATCTTCCCGAAATCACGATGCCCAGTTCGTATTCATAGACAATCCTTTCGCCCCGCGGATCCCCAACCTCCTGTTTCACCTGTTGCTGGAAATGCGATATCACCAATCCACCATCAATGGAAAAGTGATTGCCTGTTTGAGCGTGCATTGTAGCGGCGAGTGTAAACGTGGAAAAGAGTATCAATACTGATTTCATTGTCGGTCACCCATAACATCTTTTTCTCGCGAGACAGGTTCCTGACGTGTGCAATACCTGTCTCGAAGGCTCGCAGCCATCCGCGCTCGGTCAGCTTCTAAATCGTAAAAAGGGAAAGGCGCGGAGCCATTGAGAAGAAAGGCAGCGAGCAATGCGAAAGAAATTATCAAGGTTCTCTTCATGTCACCCGGGGCTGGTGAATGAAAGTACATTCTTTTGTGACTTTTACGCCAGCGAATTTAGCGATCTCTGCGGCGGGAGTCAAGCAAGGAAAGCAACCCACATCCGAAACCCGTACACTTCTCCCATCAACACTGAGAGCACCCATGCAAAGTTCTCTCACTCAGGGAAAGCCGGCCACAGAACAATACGACCTTGTTCGCAATCAGATTAGAAACGGCAACGTACTCATGTACCGCTCACGTTCGCTCGTTTCTGATTGGCGGTCACCAACCATTTGGTGACCGATAAGCAGAGCTATCAACTTCCGTCACGAAATGGTTCGTGACGGCCAAGTGAAGGGCCGGGAATTGCAAGAAGCAAATATCACTTGAAACCCGTACACTTCCCCCGTCAACCCCGGAGAAGAACCGATGCAAACCCCTCTCAACCAAGGACAACTGGTCGCAAAACAATACGACGACGTCCGCAATCAAATCAAGAATGGCGATGTCCTTATGTACCGCGGCCGTTCACTCGTCTCAAAGCTCATCCGCTGGTTCACAAAATCACGCTACTCGCATGCGGGTTTGGCCGTCTGGTGGAACGACCGGCTCATGGTAATGGAAGCAGTCGGCAAAGGCGTTATTGTCAACCCGCTCTCCGTGAATGTCGCCCACTATGACGGACGCGTGGAATGGTTTGCTTCCGTTGCGGAGATTTCGGAGAACGAACGGATCGAGCTGGTCCGTTTTGCACAACAGGAGCTGGGAAAGGAATACGCAACGTGGAAAATCATTGCAATCGGCCTTGCGATCCTGTTCGGCAAAAGCGCCGAGACCACTGACAAACTTCGCCGCGAGCGCCGCCTGTTCTGTTCCTACTATGTGGCTCAGGCGTACAATGCCATCGGGAGGGATTTGAAGAAGAACGTGAGCGACAGGTTCATGACGCCGGATGATATTGCTTCGTCACCGGAGTTGAAACGGAGGGGAGTACTCAGAAAGCGTAAGAGAAAATCCTCACGGCAGGAAATCCTGACTACTTCACATTGAAATAACGCGCTTCGGGGTGATGCACAACGATCGCGTTGGTGCTCTGTTCCGGATCGAGTGAGTATCCTTCCGTCAGCCGCACGCCGATGCGTTCACCATCGAGAAGCTCGAACAGCTTGACCTGGTCCTCAAGATTTGGGCATGCGGGATAGCCAAAGCTGTAGCGCGAACCCTGATAGCCCTGCGAGAACAGTCGCTTGATGTCCTTCGCATCCTTGCCGGCGATCCCAAGTTCTTCCCTGATTTTTTTGTGCCAGAATTCCGCAAGCGCCTCAGCTGATTCAACGCTTAGGCCGTGGAAGTACAAATACTCTTTGTAGTTGTTTGCCTCATACAACGCGGCGGCATGCTGTGAGGCAATTTTGCCCATCGTGACGAGCGTGAGCGGTAAGACATCAACTCGTCCGGAATCCGCAGATGCAAAGTAGTCAGCCAGACACAAGAACCTGTCACCTGTCTGCCGGGGAAACGTAAACCGCAGCCACTCAGTTTTCTTGTCCGCATGATACACGATGAGGTCATCGCCTTTTGATTGACACGGAAAATATCCGTAGACAACCTTCGGTTGAAGCAGTTTCTTGCTCTTGATTTCTTCTTTGAGCCGCGTGTAATCCGGATGGATTTTTTCGTCCAGCATCTTCCGGTAATCATCCTCTTTCATCTTCCCTTTGCGAACCTGCCACTGTCCGCGTATTAGGGCGATGTCATTTACATACCCGAACACTTCATCAAGAGAAACATCTTCAACGACTTTCGTTCCCCAAAACGGAGGGTTGGGAATCGGCACGTCTTTCTTCACCGCAGATTGAGTCGGGGCCGACTCTTTGTATCTTCCATCTTCACGTTGAGCGGCTGCGATCTTTGCTTCTGTTCCCGTAAGCTTTTCGTCTTCATCTGCAGTGTCATACGCGGATGCTTCATACACAAGATTTCCCGATGTCACCTTCTCCATGAAATGAAGCCCATCAAATGCGTCGTTGGCGTAGAAGACTTTCCCCTTGTACACATTGCGCATATCCTGCTCGACGTAACGACGGGTCAGTGCTGCACCGCCAAGTACTACGGGAATGGTAATTGTGCGTTCGTTCATCACCTCAAGGTTTTCCTTCATGATCAACGTGGACTTTACCAGCAGTCCGCTCATGCCGATGGCATTCGCCTTGTGTTCCTCCGCCGCGTGAAGCATGTTTTCCACGGGACACTTGATGCCGAGGTTGACAACCTTGTAGCCGTTGTTCGTCAGGATAATATCCACCAGGTTCTTGCCGATGTCATGCACATCGCCCTTCACCGTCGCAATCACCATCGTGCCTTTGCTGGTGGAATCGGCTTTGTCCATGAATTGCTCAAGGTAGGCCACAGCAGATTTCATCACTTCCGCCGATTGCAACACAAACGGTAACTGCATCTGTCCACTGCCAAACAACTCACCAACAACCTTCATTCCGCCGAGAAGAATATCGTTGATGATATCGAGCGCTGAGTATTTCTTCAGTCCTTCATCAAGATCGGCCTGCAAGCCAACCTTGTCGCCGTCGATGATGCGGTTCTTCAGCTGTTCTTCGATGGTGCCTGCGCGCGCGGCCTTCTCTTTCTTCTCTCCTTTTTGAGACGCGTAATGCGCCATCAGCTCGGTGAGCGGATCGTAGGTTACCTTTAGTGTTTTCTTCGGATCAGAAGTCATGGAGATCAGGCAGCCGCTTCTTCGTATTTGCGTTCATCGAAAATCAACTGACGGCAGAGCTCCCTGCCTTTTTCGTCCAGCTTGTACAGCGGGACGATCTTGGAGGCATGCACAATAGCCATATCCAGTCCGGCTTCGATTGCGTAATGCAGGAACACACTGTTCAGCGCGTGGCGCAAATGCGGTGAAAGTCCGAAGGAGATATTGCTGACGCCGAGAATGGTTTTCACTCCGGGCAGTTCTTTCTTGATGATGCGGATGGCTTCGATGGTTTCGATACCAGCTCTGCGGAACTCCTCGTCGCCGGAGCCCAATGTGAACGTGAGCGTATCAAAGATAAGGTCATGCGGCCTCATGCCGTATTTCCCTACGACCAAATCGTGAATGCGCTTTGCGATTGCAAGTTTCTTCTCGGCGCTCTTCGCCATTCCCTGTTCATCAATGGTAAGAGCAATCACTCCCGCGCCATACTTCTTGCACAACGGCACAACCTTGTGAATGCGCTCTTCGCCATCTTCAAGATTAATCGAATTCACGATCGCCTTGCCGCCGATAAGCTGGAGTGATGATTCAATGACATTCGCTTCGGTGGAATCAATAACAATAGGAAGCGTCACCTGCGTATTGAAGCGCGAGATGATTTCCTTCATATCTTTCACTTCATCTCTGCCAACATATGCCGCGCAAACATCCACCATGTGCGCGCCTTCTTTCACAGCTTCACGTCCCATCGCGACAATGCCTTCCCAATCCTCTCTTGCGAGAAGATCACGGAAGAGCTTGCTTCCATTCGCGTTTGTCCGTTCGCCGACAAGCACCGGCGGAGGGTCCACATGATATGGAGAAGTCTGATACAAACTCGAAGCGCTCGGAATGAAATCGATGTTCCGCGCCTTCGGCGCAAGTCCGCCTACAGCCGCAGCCAACTGGCGAATGTGTTCCTTTGTGGTGCCGCAACATCCGCCCACAAGGGAAACACCGAGGTCCTTGACAAAATGAGAGAGGTATTTGACGAGCTCTTCAGGAGACAGCTTGTAATGCGCGTGTCCGCCGACGTTCTCCGGAATGCCCGCGTTGGGCATAACGAACACCGGCTTCGGACTGCTTGAACAAAGAACGCGCACATGTTCCGACATTTCCGCGGGGCCGGTTGCGCAGTTCATTCCGATGATGTCAATATCGTAGGGTTCAAGCGTTGTTAATGCGGCGGAGATTTCCGTTCCGAGCAGAAGCGTTCCCATCGTTTCAACGGTGACGGATGCGATGACAGGAACGCGGCGCCGGGATTCTTCAAAGTACTCGAACACACCATACAATGCGGCCTTCACCTGCAACATGTCCTGACAGGTTTCCACGCACAGCAAATCCACGCCGCCTTCAACAAGCCCCTTTGCCTGTTCCTTGTAGGACGCAGCCATTTCAAGAAACGGGATATGACCAAGCGATGGAAGCTTTGTTGTTGGCCCCATCGAGCCGGCCGCAAACCTCGGATGGGACGGCGTTGAAAACTGCATGGCGATTCTCTTTGCCAGTTGTGCGGCCTTGAAGCTGATCTCATACGCGCGGTCGCCCAAATTGTATTCGTTCAACACAATGGAAGTCGCGCCAAACGTATTGGATTCAACGACATCGGCCCCGGCTTCCAGATAATCAACGTGAATCTTCTCAACCGCGGAGGGTTTGGTGATGATGAGATACTCGTTGCAGCCGTTGTATTGCTCGCCGCCGAAATCCTCCGCTGTCAGGTTTTGGCCCTGCAGATGCGTCCCCTGCGCCCCGTCGAACACAATCACTTTTTCTCTTACAACATCAAGAAATGATTTCATGCTTCCCTGCCGTGATACAAACAACAACGGCGAGCCATTGCCCGCCGACTGAAGAACCGATGGCGTCCGTGTGCGAACTCAGTTTCGTGATACCGGCTCCTGGATAATGGAAGAACCGAACATGAATGAAAACAACGAGAATTTTCCGCGCGACGAAAGCTTCAACAGATGGCTGCCGCATTCCCGGTTTCTGACCACGCTGAACACTCCCGGTTCATGCACGCTCAAAAAGCTTTTGCCATCGGCGTCAATTCGCACGTCGGCGCCTGCATTTGTGCCCGCCAAAAACCGGTCATCCTGCATCACTTCCAGCTCAAGAACTTTTCCGCTATCGGGTGAAAGCACAACGTTCACTTCGCGGGCAACATACGGAAGTACGATCTGTCCTTCACCTTCATCAGCGGCAGGAAGCGTCAACGCGCTTCGTTCGTTCAACCACGAACCATGCGCATACACGCGGCCTTCAATATAAATGCCGGGGTCTGTGTACTCGACGATTGATTCGGGCTGGTATCCTTCCACATTCCCAAGCGAACCTTTTGCATATCCGGCAAACACTTCGGGCGTTACGCGATGACACACCGCGCCGGGTTTGTCCTCTTCACGCAAGGGCGACATAAGTTCGGGAAGCTCTTCACGCACTCCGGCATCATAAAGCAACGTCTGAATCATGCGCTCTGAAACGCCATAGTTTCCCTCGCCAATATTCTGATGGCGAATGAATCCGTTCTTGTCCACAAGAATTGTCGCCGGCCACGAGATATTCTGATACCGCGACGCGATGAAGTGTTCGTTGTCGGAAACAACGGGATAAACAATCCTGAACTTATCGATCATACGTTGAACCAACCGGGGATCGCGCGCAAAGGGGAATTTCGGAGTGTGAACACCCACGACCACAAGGCCGTACTGCTGATACTTCTTGTGCCATTCCTGCACGTAGGGAAGCCCGCGCTGGCTGGGGATGCAGGTGCAATCCCAAAAATGAATCAATACAACACTGCCGCGCATTGCAGCGATGGGCACCGGCTCCGAGTTAAACCAGAAGTCGCCGTATAACTCGTGTGCCTGCTTGACGTTAGGGAGAATTTCTTTGACGGTCATTGCAATGCGATCCGTGAGTTCATTTCAAAAAAAATATACCGAAAGGTGCTTAGAGTTGCAAGGAATGATGTGATAGTGCATCAGTCTGAGAGGCACTACCAAATTTGTGATGGATTCCTAACACCGACCTTGAGGTCGGTGTTAGGATGGGTGATGACTGAGGCGCTCCTAATGGTATCAACCCAATGCGGACGCAACAACTCCGCGACATTCCCCAAACCCTATCCGCTTGTGGGTTGCGGACTGACAGAATCCGCGCATAATGACTTCATCACCATCTTCAAGAAATTTGCGCGTTTCACCATTTCTCAACGTCAGCGGCTCCGCACCGCGCCACGTTAGTTCCATAAGAGAGCCAACGTTTGTTCTTTCAGGGCCGGATACCGTCCCGCTTGCGATCAAGTCGCCAGACTGAAGATTGCATCCGTTGCTTGTGTGATGGGCCAGCATCTGCGCGAATGTCCAGTACATGTCTTTGAAATTCGCTTCACTCAAACGCAAGGGATCGAGGCCTTCTTCACGCATTGTTTTGGTCAGGAGAGATACCTGAAGATTGATGTTCACCGCGCCGGGATTCGTCGCTTCCTGATTGGCGAGATACGGCAGCATCGGCGGATCATCCTTGGCCCGCGCTGTTGACGCGGTCTTGAACGGCGCCAGCGCTTCCATCGTAACGATCCACGGCGAAACCGAAGTAGAAAAGTTCTTCGCAAGAAATGGTCCGAGCGGTTGATACTCCCATGCCTGAATGTCCCGCGCGGACCAATCATTAACAAGGCACAAGCCGAAAAGGTGTTGTTCCGCGTTTGCAATGCGAATCGGTTCGCCCAATGCGTTTCCCCCGCCGATAAAACATCCGACTTCAAGCTCATAGTCCAGCATGCGCGTCGCAAGCATTTCGGGAGAGCCCGCGTTCGTTTGTTTGATTTGTCCCTTCGGTCGCCGCACAGGGGTTCCGCTCACCACGATCGATGATGCCCGGCCATGATACGCGATGGGGACGTGTTTGTAGTTCGGCAGCAGCGGATTCTCCGGTCTCAACATCTTGCCGATGTTCGTCGCATGATGAATGGACGCGTAAAAGTCCGTGTAGTCTCTGATCGCGGCAGGAACAAGCATTTCCACTTCGGCCATCGGAACAAGACAGCGCGTTGTGAGATCGGTGTCTGCGGCTCCCACACGCAACAACGCGCTTACGCGTTGACGTAACGCCGACCAGTATTTCGGCCCCCAGCCCATCAGAGCGTTCAGGGTTGGACCTTCACAAGCAAGAGCACTTGTTTCAGCAATACCGGAAAACAAACCGAGCGCCCGACACGCCGTGATGTCCAGAATCTGATCACCTATCGCAATCCCCACACGCGCGGGAACAGATTCCGACTTGCGAAAAACGCCGAACGGCAGGTTTTGTATCGGAAATTCCGTGGCAGACTTGTTGGCCGACTCGACCCACGACGTCACCGAGGGATTGTGCGTTTCGTTGAGCTGATAAATCATAAGAGTCCTAATGCGTTCATGTCTTCGATGGGTTCGGTAAAGGAACAAGAGCCAAATGAAGATGCGCCGCCCTGCCGAACTGCTTTTAATTCATTCTTCTCGAACCGGTACTTCTTCCATGAAATCCCTTCGTCATCAAATGAAAACGCGCGATGGTCTTCCTCTTCGAGAAGTCTTGCGATTTCGTTCTGGTGTGCACCCTGCCGAGCCAGCGCCGTTGCGAGAAACACATTCAGAAACCCGAACATTTTTCCTAAAGCGCTTTCCGGTTCATACGTCAGCTTGTACGATGATCGAAGAGGGTGATGCAGTCCTGCAGTGGCTTTGAATTCCACATCGTGTTCGACACACCGCGCAATGAATCTTGCAAGATCAGTGCTTGAAGGAAACGCATCGGTGGTGATTCCGCCGGTTCTTGCCTTGGCATGCACTCCAGTACGTTTCATCGTAGCGATGAGCTCGTTCGGATCTCTTTGAAGTGGAACCTCAACAAACAACTTCAGGTCTCCCTTTTGCCCGACAAGTGTTTCAATCTCCTGACTGGTGTTTGCCTTTCCTTCCACCATATCAACAACCGCGTTGCCTTGCGATGGTTCCTTCCGGTACTTCCGGTTGAATGTCTCAATAGCGGAGAAGTCATCGCCTCCTGAACACAGACAACTCAACCGCCACGGTTCTTCTCCGTTGCGCGGAAGCAATGAACCGGCAACAGCACTGAATTCATCAAGGCGCGAAGCGGGCAGAATGAAACGCGCAAGAACCCAGGAGTCCTGGCCGGCACGATAGCTCGCGTAATTCTGTACCGCAGGTTGCATTCCCAGCGACGCAGGGGGAAACAAGCCGGCGTAGTCGATAATTCCTGAAAGAAGAGTTCGTAGCGATTGCATAAATGTCGGCGATACTACTCAACACCCGGACCGGACTTCCGTGGGGCCACAGAAGTCTGAACAGAAAGCAACAAAACCCCTGAAGCTGATGACTTCACCCAATACGCCCTCCCGGGCTCAATACCTGTCGGGACTGTATAGCCCGATCCATCATATGCATAGAACTGGGATGCAATAAGTCCGGGAGGTTCGCTGGTAATGGACGCGACCGAAACCGGAAATGACATGGAGCCAATCAGATTCCAGCCCGCCACAACCGCAATGGAATCCGTCAACCGCTCGATACCGACAATATTCGCAGTAGTTGTCGTATCGAATTTCATCCAATACCCTCGCCCCGGCGTCAGCGTTGCACTTTGTTCATATCCGGTCGGACTGACAAATGCGAAGACATAAGGATGCATTGATTGCGGATAGACTTCCCGGACTGAGTCCTGACGTTCAACGGGAACCGAGGTCATGAGCCATCCGGGCGTCAAAGGGACGGAGATCGCAACCAATCCGGGGACTACAAAGAATTGACGTGGCTGACTGAACGAGCCCCATCCGGTGGCGTTGCGAGCTTTGACCCTCCACCAGTAGTTCTGATTAATGGTTAGCGTGCGAACGGCGGTTGTTTCGGTTACACTTGAGTCGATCATCGACAGCGTAAATATGGAATCTTCCGAAATCTCCAGCCAGTAATGGGTCACAAGTTGTTGGGCAGACCTCCAGAGAAATGTAATGGTGTCTCCAACATCGGCGCCCGCTGCCGGAAGAATGACCTGCGGAGCTGAAGGAACGACGAGCAACGTCGTAAACGATCGCGGAACCGCCCACGCCGCG
>CAZJYO010000029.1:15489-15752 GCA_964550275.1 uncultured Chitinophagales bacterium | reverse complement strand
GCCATATCTGCAATTCCCGTGGATTTGAGATATGCTTCGGCTTTTTGCGCAATACTACGCGGACAACGCTCGTAGCGTTCCTTGGTTATCGGATCGTACACGTCGCAGACCAAACTCAGCGTCTTCACTTGGATGAACTGGTCAATGATGGCTGTCTTCGGATCCGGGATGATGAGCATGTCGCTTTCGTTGATTGCCTTCCATCCCCTGATGCTCGAACCATCGAATCCGAAACCATCCTCGAACGAGTCTTCCTTGAGTTG